>JBHHVG010000090.1:0-9148 GCA_046754165.1 Myxococcota bacterium | reverse complement strand
GGTCCATACTCCGCGAACTCATCGTTGGGGATGTAGTCCAGCGGCAATTCCAGGATCCGTTTGGCTCGTACTTCCCCAACGATCCGGTAGATGCTCGTCTTGGTGCAGCAGAACTTCTTGGCCAAGGCTTCGGCCGACTCGCCGCGCCGGAACTGCTGGTAGATCTTCCGCTTCGTCTCCTCTCGCAAGGGGCCGTTGTTGTCGGGAAAGATTGCCAGGTCGGGATGGTCGCGGTCGAATTGCTTCAAGGTGTAGCGAATCGTCTCCACACTTCGGCCCGTCATGCGGGCCAGGCGCTTGGTGACGTCGGCCGGGCAACCACCGGCCCGGGCCAGGCGGCGAGCCCCCTTGACGATCTTCTCGCGCTCCCCGTCGGAAAGCTGGCTGAACCGGGCGCCGCGGCGGACGCGATCCTGTTTCACAACCTCGCCTACGCCAGCGCCCTGCCCTGGTCGGAACGCCTGGCGTCGCTGTCCCACCACGCGGCACCGCTGCGCGCGTCCCAGGCCGCCGCCTGGCTGCTCGCCGCCGTGGGGCTGGCGTTGCTGTTCTCGAGGCGGCAGCGCTTTCCGGCGGTCTTCCTCTCGGGCTGGGCGCTCGCCAATGCGCTCGGCGTCGGCGCCAGCGGCCACTTCTTCCCGCACTACTTCCAGCAGCTGCTGCCCGCCGTCGCCGCGGCGGCCGGCAGCTTGCTCGCCGCGCCGCCGCCCCGCTCCGGTCCGATCCCACGGGCGCGCGATCTGCTCATCTGTGCGGTGGCCGCGGGGCCCCTGGTCGTCTCGGCCGTGACCTTCTGGGGACTGTCATCGGACGAGGCGATGCGCCGCATCTACCCCGACAACCCCTTCGAGGCCATGCCCGCGATCGCCGCCGAGGTCGCCGCGCTGACGAACGCAGGCGACCGCGTATTCGTCGCCGACACCGAACCGGAGATCCTCTACTACGCCAAGCGCGCCTCGGCCACGCGTTACACGCACCTGTTCGCCGCGTTCGGCCCGTATGGCGACGTCGAGGAGCGCCAGCGTGCCGTCGCCGAAGAAGTCGACCGCGCCCGGCCCGCCGTGATCGTCCACATCCCCAACACCATGACTTCCGGCCCGGGCAAGCACTCCTTCCTGGCGCGCTGGCTCGAGCGCCGCCTCGCACGGGACTTCCGGCGCCACGCGGTGGTGGTGTGGGGAGACGAGGAGCGCGGCGCGCTCGTGCGCCTGCGCGACGCGGCCGGACGGCGGCGGGCGGTGCCGGATGGGCACCGCTGGGCGGCGATCTACGTGCGGAAGAACGCAGACGCACCGAACCCCTGATCTCGAGGGCTTGCCTGTGCGGCGTGTCGCCGTGCACCGCGCGGAATGACCCCCCACGCCCGAAGCGATTCCGGCGCTACCCTGGCTGCGGCGGGGCCGGATGCGGAGCGGCCCGCGCTGCGGGGGCTTCGGCGCTCCGTCACGGACGAGGGGAAACCCGCTGGAAGGAGGAAGATCGTGGGGACCGCAGCCCGAGTCTTGCTGGCCCTCGTCGTCGTCTTCGTCGCGGCCATCTGGATCCTGGGCGACCGCGACCTCCCGGCCGAGGAGCTGAAGTCGCGCTACGCGAGCGCCGCCTCCCAGTTCCTCGAGCTGTCGGACGGCACGGTTGCCCACGTGCGCGACCAGGGCAGACACACCGGCCCGGCGCTCGTCCTGATCCACGGCTCGAACGCGTCGCTCCACACCTGGGAGCCCTGGGTCGCGATGCTGCGGGACGAGTTCCGCTTGATCTCGATGGACCTGCCCGGCCACGGCCTCACGGGCCGCACGCTGCGCGACGAGTACTCCATCGCCGCCATGAACGACTTCATCGACGAGGTGACGCGGTTGCAGGGCGCCGGCCACTTCCACCTGGCGGGAAACTCCATGGGCGGACGGGCGGCCTGGAACTACGCCCTCGACCACTCGGAGCGCGTCGATCGCCTGATCCTGATCGACGCCTCGGGCTTCCCGGAGCCCGAAGACGAGGAGCAGGCCATCGGCTTCCTGCTGGCCAGCATGCCCGTCGTGCAGAACCTGATGCTCTTCGTCACGCCGCGCAGCGTGATCGAGGAGACGCTGCGCGCGGCCTTCAGCAACCAGGAGCTCGTCGACGACGCCATGGTCACCCGCTACCACGAGCTGCTGCTGCGCGAGGGCTCGCGCGAGGCCACCCTCGCCCGCTTCCAGCTGCCGCGCAACACCGATCGGGTCTCGGAACTCGGGCGCATCTCCCACCCGACGCTGATCCTGTGGGGCGACGAGGACCGTCTCGTGCCGGTGGCCGACGCCCACCGCTTCCACGCGGCGCTCCCGAACAGCACGCTGCGGATCTACGAAGCGGTCGGGCACCTCCCCATGGAGGAGGCCCCGCAGCGCAGCGCCGCCGACGTCCGGGCCTTCCTGAAGGGCGAGCTTTAGGCGGAGCTTCCGCGCGGGGCTCGCGGGGAGCGTGGCGGAGGAGCCGGTGTGCCGAGAGCGACGATGCGGGCGATGCAGCTCAGCGCCCCCGGCGAGGCCCTGGTGCCCGTCGTGCTGCCGGTGCCGGCGCCCGGCCCGGGACAGATCCTGATCCGCGTGCGCGCCTGCGCCGTCTGCCGCACCGATCTGCACATCGCCGACGGCGACCTGCGCGACGCCCGCTGGCCGATCGTCCTCGGCCACGAGATCGTCGGCCGGGTGGCCGCCTGCGGCGACGGCGTGTCGCGCGTTGGCGTCGGCGACCGGGTCGGCGTGCCGTGGCTGGGGCACACCTGCGGGTCGTGCGCCTACTGCGCCGACGGCCGCGAGAACCTCTGCGACGCGCCGGGCTTCACCGGCTACCAGATCGACGGCGGCTTCGCCGAGTACTGTGTGGCCGACGCCGGGTTCTGCTTCGCGCTGCCCGACGCCATGGACGACTGCGCCGCCGCGCCGCGGCCGGCCCGTCAAGAGGCCGGCGCCTCGCTGGGCCAGTGGTCGACCAGGCGGGGCAGAATCTCGGCGCCAAAGGCGGCGAGGCGCGAGCGCGCCCCGGCTTCGTCCGACGGGCCGTGGAGCGGTGTGCTGAGCCGCACCAGGGAGCCGTCGGCGCGTCCGCCCTGCAGGCGGCCGAGCAGGCGGTCGAGCGCCTGGTCGAAGCCGCCGAGCATGTCCCTGCTGCGGCGCGACTGGTACCAGAAGTGCACCAGGCGCTGCTCGCCGCCCCGTTCGACGAGGATCTCGTTGGCGCGGCGCTCACTCGGTGTGTCGAGGCGCACGACCTGCCGGCGCACGATCTCCCAGCCGTTGCTGGGATAGCAGACCCAGGGGGTGTGCTCCGGACGCCCGCCGCGCTCCGTGCCGTAGTAGCCGACGTAGAACCACACGACATCGCCGGAGGGGTGGACATAGCTTCGCTGCACGTTGAAGTCGGCGGCGAGCATCTCCTCGACACCGCCGTCGATCGGGATGTCCCGGCCGCGCCAGTGGGGGAGGATGAGCGGCAGACCGCGCAGGATCTCGGGCTGCACCTCGAGGCTCGGCCGCAGGTAGCTGCTCCACGACAGCCCGCCCGCCACGAGCAGCGCCGCGATCAACCCCAGCAGCAGCTTGCGTTCGGAGTCCACGCGTCTCCTCGAGACCCCCGGCCACCGCCGGGATCCTCCAACGTAGCGGCCCGCCCGCGGCGCCGGGCCTCCCGCGCCTTCGCAGGGAGCCCGCCCTACCCTAGAATCGCGCGACCCCCAGGGCTTATCGGACCGTTCCCCGGCGATGAGAGAGCGAACTGCAGTGGCGTCCGCGCCCGACTCCCGAGACGAGCCCTCCCGCCCGAGCGGGCGCGGCGTGCAGTGGGCACTGTGGCTGGCGCTGCTGGCGGCGCTGTCGCCCACCCTGCACGACCTCGCGCGCCACTGGGTCGCCCATTCCTGGGCGCGCTACAGCCTGGGCTTCGTCCCCCTCTTCGTCTGGGTCCTCGCCACCGACGCCCGACGCTCGCCGCGGCGCATCCCGGGGCTGGTGCTGATCGGCGCGTCCGTGCTGGGACAGATCCTGGCCTCGCTGGCGTCGTTTCCCGCGGCGGCTCGGCCGCTGGCTCCGACGGCGATCCTCGGGGCTGTGCTCTTCACCGGGATCGCCTCACCGCGGGCGGCCGTCCTCGCCTTCTGGCTGGTGCCGGTCCCGAACGTGCTGATCGAGCGGCTCGGCGGCGGCGCCCTGGCGGCACAGCTCGCCGGCGGCGCCGCGAAGGGGGCGTCGGTGCTGGGTGCGACCGTGGTCGCGAGCGAGGGCGCGCTGCGCACCGCCGCGTCCCACATCGTGGTGCCGGCCCAGTGGGGCGGCCTGCTGCTGCTGGTGCAGCTCGCGGGGCTCGCGTGGTACGTCGGAATCCGTCGCGGCCTCGCCGCGCGCCCCACGGCGATCGCGCTCTTGGCGACGGCCGCCCTGGCCGGGCCGCTCCAGCTCGTCTTCCTCACGGCCGCCGCTGCGGCGCTCTCTTTGGGTCACGCCGGGCTCGGGGCGTTCGTGATCGATCCGGTCTCGTGGGTCGCGCCGCTCGGGGTCGCGCTCGTCCTCGCCGAGCGGCGGCGCGCGGGAGCCAACGCGTAGCTCCGGGACCCGAGGACCCGTCCCCGGCCGCGGGGTCTGCGTACAGGAGAGCCGGGACCCAGGTCGGCCGAGGCCTCATGTCCGGTACGCCGAGTCCTCGGGTGCGGTCGCAGCGGCGCAGCTCGTCGAGCCGGCCCGGCGGGTCGCCGGGGATCGGCGCTGCACGGCCGGCGTCATCCGCCCGTCTCTTCCGCCGCGAAGCGTTCGTGCCGTTCGGCTGGTGGACCCCTTCCGGACGGAGGCGGCGGTGATCCTTCGACCCGCGCGGTTGCGAGGCAGCGGGGGCCTGGGGTCGGAGCGGTCGCTGGGAGGCATGCGAAGCGGCACAGAGCCTCCGGCCGGAAGGGGTCCACCAGCCGCGACCGGGGACCCGGCGTACCCCGCGTGTGGCCTCGGCCGACCGGCGCCTCCGCTCTGCGGTTCGGCGACTCCGAAGCCGGGAACGGGTCCTCGGGTCGCGCGGTCAGGTGGCGCGGGGGGCGGCTCGCTCCGGCCAGAGGAGGCGCATCAGCGCCCCGACGCCCAGCAGCGCCAGGCAGCCGATCACGTAGGTGCCCACGCCGGCCCAGTCGTGGACCGGGCCGCTGGAGGCGGCCTCGGCGCCGACGTAGCGGCTGGCGATCAGGGTCCCGACCACCCGCAGCAGGTTTCCCAACATCGCCAGCGGGAACACCGCGGCCACCAGCACCGCGCGCCGGGCCGTCGTCTTCTCGGTGAAGTAGGCGAGGAAGACACCGAGCGGCAGGAGCGTGATGACGGACGTGATGCCGCTGCACGCCTCGGCGACGAAGAGGGTCTCGTCGCCGGGCAGGTGGATCACGTTGCCCTCGCGCAGGATCGCCATGCCGCCGTACCGGAGCGCGCCAACCGCCACACTGCTCACGAGGAGCTGGAGCTGCACGATGACCGGCGTCACCCAGGCGTCGGGCAGCGGCACCATGAACAGCAGGAAGCCGACGGGAAAGCCGAGAATCGTCAGCCACGCCGGGCCGCGCAGGTAGAGCAGCGCGCCCGCCACCGCCGCCACCGTGGCGACGCCGGATGCGAAGACGATTCCTGACAGGGTGCCCCAGGCGTAGAGCGCGAGCGACGCGAAGATCACCAGCAGGCCGCGCGCGTCGCGGCTCGGCGCGGCGCGCGCGAGCTTGTGTCGGAGCCTGCTCGCCGCCCAGCAAGCGACGACGGGGACCAGGAAGCCGTGGGAGTAGTAATCGACGGAGCGCCAGATCTCGGACATGGCCAGCACGGCCGGCCCGTAGACCAGCAGGAGAACGGCGAGGAACACGCCTTCCCGGGCGCGCATCACTCCCCTTTCCATTGCGGCGTACGCTTTTCCATGTGGGCCTCGACGGCCTCGCGGTAGTCGGCTTCCTTCATCATGCGCTCGAGCAACGCGTTCGCCTCGCGCACCGACGAGCCCACGTCGCCGTGCAGGTCGCTGTAGATCTGCCGCTTGGTCGCGCGCAGCGAGGCGGGGGAGACCGTGTCCGCGAGCTGGCGCGCGTACTCGACCGTGCGCGGCAACAGCTCCTCGGGCTCGACCAGCGCGTTGATGAGTCCCATCTCGTACGCTTCGTCGGTGAGGAATACCCGGCTCGAGAGCAGGATGTCGTTGGCCCGGGTGAGACCGATGAGCCGCGGCAGCAGCCAGGACAGCCCGTACTCGGCGGGCAGGTTGAGCCTTCCGTGGGCGGTGGTGAGCTTGGCGCCGCGCACGGCGAATCGCAGGTCTGCGTAGCAGGCGATGACGAAGCCGACGCCGGCGGCGGGGCCGTTGATGGCTGCCAGGATCGGCACGCTCATGCCGAACTGGTAGGCGAAGTCGGCATCGAACTCCGGACGCACGCCGTAGCCGGGCGTCGCGAGGTCTGCGGGGGTGCCGGGGTCGTAGCCGCCGCGCTCGACGTGGCCTTCGAGGGCCGCGGTGTCCGCGCCCGCGCAGAAGCCGCGGCCCGACCCGGTGATCACGATGGCGCGCACGTCCGGGTCGCGATCGGCCTGGTCGAGGATCCAGCGGTACTCGGTGTGCATGCGGCCGGTCCACGCATTGAGGCGATCCGGGCGATGCAGCGTGAGCATCGCCACCCGGTCGTCGATGTCGTAGCGCGTGACCTTGAGGTCCATCGGCTCAGGCGCGGCGGGAGGCGCCGGCCGTCAGGGAACGCACACGTCGGGCAGTGGGTGCCGGAACAGCTGGGCCGCGTTCTCGTGGGTGATCTTGCGGATGTCCTCGACCGGCAGGTCGCCGAGGACGTCGTCGATTACCTGCTGGGTGTCGGGCCAGGTGCCGTCGCCGTGCGGGTAGTCGGACTCGAAGCAGATGTGGTCGACGCCGATGGCGTGGCGGGTCGAGATCGTCGACGGGTCGTCGATCATGCAGAACCAGAAGTTGCGGCGGAGCACGTCGCTCGGGAGCAGGTCTTTGTCGGGCCAGTTCTGGCCGTAGCCGGAGCGGTGCATGATGTTGTCGAGGCGATCCATGAGCATCGCTACCCAGCCGATGCCGCCCTCGCTCAAGGCGAACTTGAGGGTCGGGAAGCGCGCGGCGTATCCGGTCCACAGCCACTCGGCGCAGGCCTGGAGGGCGAGCTGGCCGAAGAGCGTGGCGCCGAGCTCGATGCCCGGACAGCCCGGAATCAGCTCCGCGAAGCCCGACGAGCCCGTGTGCAGGCAGATCACCGTCTCGGTCTCGGCGCAGGCCTCGACGATCGGGTCCCAATAGCCGGAGAAGACGTTGGGCAGGCCCACGCGATGGGGCCGTTCGGGCAGGGTGAGACCGCGGAAGCCGCGCGCGGCGTTGCGCCGGATCTCCGCGGCGCCCTTTTCCGGATCGAACAGACAGGTGATGCCGATCGGGATGATCCGCTCGGGGTACGGCGAGTACCACTCCTCGTGAAGCCAGTCGTTCCAGGCGCGCACGCAGGCGAGGCTCAGCTCCGGGTCGTCCGCCTCGGCGAACAGCGTACCGCTGAAGCCGGTCACGCCCGACGGGAAGTTGGCGGAGCCCCAGATGCCGCCGATGTCCATGTCGCGGATGCGTTCCTTGATCTCATGACAGCCGGGGCGGACCTCGTCGAAGCGCGCCGGCTCGATGCGCCAGTCTTCCTTCGGGCGGCCGGCGGTGCACATGAAACCCACCTGGAAGTAGGACTGGCCGCGGAACTGCCAGACCTGGTGGCCCTCCTCGGTCTCGACGACCTTCGGAGCCTGATCCTGGAGCTTGCGCGGCAGTCGCCCCTCGAAGGTGTGTGGCGGCTCGAGCAGGTGATCGTCGACGGAGATCAGGGTGTACCGGACCTCGCGCGGCTCGGGATCGGGAAGCAGCGGGCGATAGACCGGTCGTTTGATTCCGAGCTTCACCACCTGCACCATCACCGATCCTCCTGTCGCGAACCGCGTCGGGGCCTCGCCATGGTACTCCCGGGAGCTGGCGAAAGTCACGGCCGCCGGGGCGCGGCGCTCAGGTGCCGGCAACCTCACCCGGGTCGCCGGCCAGGGACCCGAGCAGCGCAACCGCGTCGGCCGACGGCAGCGGGCGCGCGAAGCGGAAGCCCTGGAGCTGGTCGCAGCCCCGCTCGCAGAGGAAACGCTCCTGGGCCTCGGTCTCGACGCCCTCGGCCACCACCGCCAGACCGAGCTCGCCGGCCATGCCGATGATCGCCGAGGCGATCGCCCGGGCCTCCCGGGTGGACGGGATCTCGGCGACGAAACTGCGGTCGATCTTCAGGGTGTCGATCGGAAAGCTCCGGATGTTCGAGAGGGACGAGCAACCGGTGCCGAAGTCATCGAGGGCGACGCGCACGCCGAGATCCTTCACCTCCCGCAGGACCCGCGCGATCTCGGCCTCGTCGATCGCCACCGCGCTCTCGGTGACCTCGATCTCCAGGCTGCGGGCGTCGAGGCCCGCGCGGGCCAGCGCCTCGGCGACCGACGTACGAAAGCTGTCGCGCCGCAGCTGGTGGCCCGAGACATTCACCGCCACGCCCACCTCGGGGTGGCCCGCCCGCTGCCACTCGCCGCAGGTCCGGCAGGCCTCGCGCAGGGCCCAGTCGCCGAGGGCGATGATCTGGCCGGTGGCCTCCGCCACCTGGATGAAGGACGCCGGCCGCAGCATTCCCCTCTCGGCGTGGTTCCAGCGAAGCAGCGCCTCGAAGGCGGAGACCCGCCGGGTCGCCGCGTCGATCAAGGGCTGATAGTGGAGCACGAACTCCCGCCTCTCGAGCGCCGTGCGCAGGTCCGTGGAGATGACGGTTCGCCGCTCCACTCCAAAGCGCATCGACTCGTGGAAGACCTGAAAGCTGTTCCGCCCGGTCTCCTTGGCGTGGTACATGGCGAGGTCCGCGTTGCGCAGCAGGCCGTCGACGCTGTCGACGCCGTCCTCGCTGAGGGCGATGCCGATGCTGGCCGTGACATAGACATCGCGACCCTCGATTGCGAGCGGGCGCTCGAGCGCCCGCAGGATCCGCTTCGCCACGAGCGTCGCCTCGTCGAGTACCCGGATCTCCACCAGCAGGATCGTGAACTCATCCCCGCCGAGGCGGGAGACCCTCTGGTCGGATTCGGCAGCTCCGCCG
>JBHHVG010000089.1:0-9199 GCA_046754165.1 Myxococcota bacterium | reverse complement strand
GCAGCTGGCGATCATGCTGGTCGCTTCCGCCGTCTTCACCGCCCTGGCCGTGCAGGCGGCGGGCCCCGACCTCGCCGGGCAGATCACCGCCCGCTTCGCGGAAAACCCGGGCGTCGGACCCTCCGCAAAGCAGATCCTCGCCCTCGGTCCGGGCTCCGCGTACGGAGCCACCAGCGGCCTCGTGGCCGTCTTCGGCCTTCAGTGGCTGCTCCAGCGGAACGCGGACGGCACGGGCTATCTCGCCCAGCGCGCGATGGCGTGCCGCTCGGACGCCGACGCACGCCGCGCGGCCGCCGTGTTCTCCCTGCTCCAGATCGTGCTGCGGAGCCTGCTCTGGGTGCCTCTCGGTCTGGCGCTGCTGCTCCTGCTGCCAGACGACCCGGCCCTCGCCGGCGATGCGCGGATCCTCGCGCGCGAGCGCAGCTTCGTGACCGGCATGGCGGAGCTGCTCCCGGCGGGCCTGCTGGGCCTGATGCTGACCGGGATGCTCGCGGCCCTCGCCTCGACGATCGACAGCCACCTGAACTGGGGCGCGTCGTATTGGGCGAGCGACCTCTACCAGCGGTTTCTCGTGCGCGGGATCCTGCGCCGTGAGCCATCCGCGCGTTCCGTCGTCTGGGTAGCCCGCGGCACCAACGCGCTGCTGCTGACCCTCGCGCTGGGGATCATGACGCAGCTCGACTCGGTGCAGTCCGCCTGGAAGGCGACGCTGGTGCTCGGCGCCGGCATGGGCCCGGCGATGGTGCTGCGCTGGCTGTGGTGGCGCATGACTGCCTGGGGAGAGCTCGCGAGCATCGCCGTGTCCGCCTGCTTCGCGCCGCTCGCGATCCTGGCCCTCGACGGGGAAGCGCTGCAGATGCTCCTCACCGCCGGTCTCTCGACGGCTGCCTGCGTCGGCGTTTCGTGCTGGACGGGCCCGGAGCCTCGCGACGTGCTCGTCGCCTTCTACCAGCGCGCGCGGCCCCCGGGCTGGTGGGGTCCCGTGGCCCGCGAAGCCAATCGGCCCGCAGACGAGTCGTTGCGCGCGCTCCGCCGCGCGCTCTTCCAGACCGCCTGCGCCGCCGTCTCGCTCTTCGCAGCCCTGTTGGGTGGCCTGCTCCCGGCCGTCGGAGGCTCCTGGCTCACCGCCGCGGGCTGTCTCGGCGTGGCGTGTGTCGCCGCACTGGGTTGGTGGCCCGCGCTCGCGGACGACGCGCCCGCCGGTGCCGGGGGCAGCCGGTGAGGCCCTCTTGCGGGAGATCCGCGGCGGCGCCCAGGCGGCGAACGACGCTGCAGGTTGCACCTGGACGGTGGGGAGTCGAGAATGGGTGCCGCATCGCTCTGGCTGCCTGACCCGCAGCAACTTCGAACTGGATGTCCCACATGCCCATTGCGCTTCACGCCACCAGGCTGGCCACTGCGTTGGCCATCGCCGTCAGCCTGTGCGGCGGCTGCTCGCGGGAAGACGCGGCCGAGTCGGGAGATCGAAACTACGAGTTCGCCACCGACTGGTTCAGTTCGAACATCCCCCACTGGAAGCGCTTCCTGAAGCCCTACATGGGGAAGCCCGATCTCCGCTATCTCGAGATCGGGGTCTTCGAGGGGCGGTCCGCCGTATGGATGGTCGAGAACGTGCTGACCGAACCGTCCTCCGAGCTCGTGGCCATCGACATCTTCACGGTTCCGCCGGACCTCGAAGAGCGCTACCGCGCCAATCTCGAACGCTCGGGCTTCAAGGGCAAGGCCGTGACGATCAAGGGACGGTCACAGCAGATGCTCCAGGCGCTCCCGCTGGCGTCCTTCGACATCATCTACGTCGACGGCTCCCACACCCTCGACGATGTCTTCACCGACATGGTCCTGAGCTGGGAGCTGCTGAAGATCGATGGGATCATGATTCTCGACGACTACCGTTGGAAGTGGCAGCTGGCGGAGGATCTCAAGCCAAAGGGCGCCATCGACGCCTTCCTCAACGCCTTCTGGAAACGCGTGCAGATCGTCCACAACGGGTACCAGCTCGTGATCCGCAAGAAGCCGAGCCTGTGCGCTCGCACGCTGGAGAACTGGCAGTGCACGCCGTTCGGAGAGTACCTCTATCTCTGGAACCAGAAGGCCCTCTTCCACCGCGACTTCCCGAACGACAAGATCGAGCTGAGCGAAGCGGAGGTGGCGCGGGTCGAGGAGATCATCGACGCGCGCGGCTTCGGCGATCTCGGCCTGTCGCTGCCGGAGCCCGCGCTCGTCGGGGAAACGCTCACGCGCCTCGTCGAGCGCCTCGATCTGAAGCTCAACGGTCGCCGGATCGTCAAGTTCCACTGAGCACGCCGCCTCTCGCCAGCTTGCGCACCGCTTGCCGGCTCGCGAGGCACCTCCCCCTCCGCACGGCCATCCCGCCGCCGCCCCCGCTCAAGGGGGTCCGGCCGCCGTTCGATAATGAGGGGAAACGCACGCGCCCGCGCTCACCGCGGCCACCGCGTCGCGTGCTGGAGGCCTCGGCGGATGAGGGTGGCCATCGTGGTGGAGGGAACGCGCGGGGACGTCCATCCGATGCTCGCGCTCGGCCGCTCGCTGATGTCCGCGGGGCACGCGGTCCGCCTGTGTGCACCGCCGGACTTCGAGGACGTCGTGCGGGCCGAGGGCATGGACTTCGTCGCCCTCGGCGTGAACATCCGCGAGTTCATCGACGTTTCCGCCGAGGCACTCCACAGCGGGGGGCTCCAGTTCGGCCGCGAGATGACCCGCTACGGCCGAATCAGCCTCAAGAGTCAGTTCGAGGTGCTGCCGGGCGCGACCGCGGATGCCGACCGGGTCTTCGCCGCCGGAACGATTCTCGGCGCGGCTTCTGCCGCGGAGCTGCACGGCACCCCGTTCCGCTACGTGATCTACACCCCGGCGCTGCTGCCTTCGGCCGAGCACACGCCGGCGGTCTTTCCCTTCCAGGTCTCGTCCCGGCGGGTCAACCGCGCGCTCTGGTGGCTCGCCGCGCGGATGATGAACGGGATCGCCCGCGGCGACCTGAACCGGGAGCGCCGTGCGCTGGGGCTGCCGCCGGTGCGGGACGTGATGCGTCACGTGATGGGGGAGCGGCCGATCCTCGCCGTGGACCACGCCCTGGCGCCGCCCCTCTCGGACTGTGCCGTCCCCCACGACCGGATCCGCTGCCTGCACCCGCTCGATGGCGAGCCGCTGCCGGAGAAGCTCGAGAGCTTCCTCGGGCAGGGGCCGCCACCGGTCTACCTGGGCTTTGGCAGCATGCCCGATCCGAAACCCGGCGAGACGACCCGCCGCCTGCTCGACGCCATCGCGCAGATCGGGTGCCGCGCGCTGATCTCGAAAGGCTGGGCGGGGCTGGGAGGCAGCCCGCTGCCCCACGGCGTGCTGGCCATCGACCCGGTGTCGCACGCCAGCCTCTTCCCGCGCGTCGCCGCCGTCGTGCACCACGGCGGCGCTGGCACCACGCACGCGGCCGCGCGAGCCGGCGTGCCGCAGATCGTGATCCCGCACGTGCTCGACCAGTTCTACTTCGGAAGACGGGTATTCGCACTCGGAATCGGCCCGCGGCCGATCCCGCGTCGACAGCTGACTCCCGAGCAGCTCGCCGACACCGTGCGCGCCACGCTCGACAACGAACTCGCAACGGAGCGCGCCCGTGACCTCCGGGAGCGGCTCGCGGTCCTCGGACCGGCAACCCCCGACCCGGAATTCGTTCTCCGCTAGACCTGGCCCCCGACCGTCACGACGTCCGTCGACCCCGCGGGGCGACAGCCGCTGAATGATTCGCGATCCTCCCGCGTCTGAGCCACCGGCGGTCCGTCGACGCGCAATGAGGAGGTTGGGATGGGACCCACGGAAACGATCGTGCTCGTGATGGGCATCGGCTGGGCCAGCGGCATCAACCTGTACGCCGCCGTGTGCATGCTCGGTCTCCTGGGCAGCACCGGGAACCTGGCGCTGCCACCGGACCTGATGGTGCTCCAGGATCCGATCGTGATCGGCATCGCCGGCTGCATGTACGTGGTGGAGTTCTTCGCGGACAAGATCCCCGGGGTCGACACCAGCTGGGACCTGATTCACACGTTCATCCGGATTCCGGCCGGCGCCGTTCTCGCTGCCGGAGCCGTGGGCGACCTGTCGCCGGCCGCGGAGCTCGCCGCCGGCCTCGCCGGGGGAACCCTCGCCGCCGGCGCCCACGCCGTGAAGTCCGGCAGCCGCATGCTCATCAACACGTCGCCCGAGCCCTTCAGCAACTGGACCGCATCGATCGCCGAGGATGTCGCGGTGATCGCCGGTCTGTGGGCTGCGATCTACAACCCGTGGCTCTTCGTGATCGCGCTGTTGGTCTTCATCGCGTTGGCGATCTGGCTGCTGCCAAGGATCTGGAGGGGGCTCCAGCGGATCGTCGCCTTCGCGAGGCGGAAGCTCTTCGGCCGCGTGGAACCCGCGCCCGCGGTCGGCGCGCGGCCAGCGACGGGCGACATCGACGAGGCCCCCACCGCGGAGAAGACCCCCTAGCGGCCCATCTCGCCGCCTTCAGACCCCAGAGGACATCCAGCGGCGCACCGGCTCGGGCGGGAGAAACGTGAGCCACATCGCCGCGGCCGCCGCGACGCCGAAGGCGGAGATCCACAGTGCGGCCGTGCCCGTGAGGAAGCTCTCGGGCTGGCCCGCCAGGATGGTGACCCCGACGATCGCGTAGATGGCGAGCTCGGCCGCCGCCGCCAGCCCCCAGAGCAGGAACTGGTTCGCGACCACGCCCTCACCGAGCCCGATGCGGAGCTGTAGCGCGAGTCGGTGGTGGTAGCGCAACGCCTCGGCGGCGCCCCACCCCATCGCAACCAGTCGCGGCAGGAAGGCCAACCAGAACCACGGCAGCGCGAAACGGGTGGCGCGGAGATCGACCGTGGTCGCGAGCACATCGCCGATCCAGCCGGTCACGAGCATTGCCGTCCCGACCGTCACGACGGCGAGGGCCCAACGGCTGCGGCGGCGGAAGACACGCCACGTGAACAGCAGGTAGACCTGGATCGCGACGGCGTAGCAGAGGTTTCCGATGCCCCGAACGACATGGCCCGCGAACGTGTCGCCCAGCTGGATTCCGGCGAACTCCGTGAGATAGCCCGCGAGCAGCACGACGATGTGAAGCCCGATCGCGAGCTCGGGTAGCTGGCGCGTCCGGCTGGCCAAGCGCAGCATGCGGACGCCCACCGTCCCCGCCACCAGGCTGAGCGCGACGACGCCGAGGCTGCGGGCGATCGCATGTACGGCGGTCAGGTCCACCCAGCGCCACCTCCGATCCCTCTATCGGTCGGGGACCACGCGGTCCTGAGCGGACCCCCGGGGTGGGGCTCGCTGGGTCTGCTTGCCTCTTCGTGAGATCCTTCCCTCCGCGGCGCAGGGCTCGCGGCGGTCCAGCGACGTTTCCGCCGAACAGCGGTTATCCTCCGCCCCCAATGATTTCGGTCTCGAACCTCGGCAAGCACTTTGGCAACCAGACCCTCTTCGAGGGCGTGTCGCTCCAATTCAATCCGGGTGAGCGCTACGGAATCGTTGGCGCGAATGGCTGCGGCAAGTCGACCCTGCTGCGCATCCTGTGCCGCGAGGAGAGCGCGAGCCAGGGCGACGTCTCGATCCCCAAGAGGACGAAGCTCGGCGTGCTCCGGCAGGATCACTTCCAATACGGGGACACGCGCATCCTGGACGTCGTGATGATGGGCAAGCGCGAGATCTGGGACGCCATGGCCGAGAAGGAGCGCGTGCTGGCGCGGGCCGAGGAACACTTCGACGGCAACCGCTATGCCGAGCTCGAGGACGTCATCGTGCGCGGCAACGGCTACGCCCTGGAATCCCGGGCCGGCGAGATCCTCGAGGGGCTCGGCATCGAGACCGCGGCCCACGACCAGCCTCTCTCGAGTCTTTCGGGCGGATTCAAGCTGCGGGTCCTGCTCGCCCAGGTGCTCGCATCCGATCCGGACGTGCTGCTGCTCGACGAGCCCAGCAATCACCTCGACATCCTGTCGATCCGCTGGCTCGAGAAGTTCCTCGAGGACTTTCCGGGCGCCGCTCTCATCGTCTCTCACGACCACCGCTTCCTCGACAACGTCGCGACCACCATCGTCGACGTCGACTACGCCTCCATCAAGGCCTACCCCGGCAACTACCGGCGCTTCGTGCGGGCCAAGGCTGAGGAGCGCGACCGCCGCGAACGTGAGATCGCAAAGCGGGAGGCGGAGATCGCCGATCACAAGGCCTTCGTGGAGCGCTTCCGCGCCAAGGCCAGCAAGGCACGCCAGGCCCAGAGCAAGCTGAAGGCGATCGACCGGATCGAGATCGAGGGGCTCCCCCAGACCTCGCGGCGCTATCCGCGCTTCCGCTTCCAGCAGCGGCGACCGAGTGGCCGGCAGGTGCTCGCGGTAGAGGGAATCTCCAAGAGCTACGGAGACAACCGCGTGCTCGAGGGTGTCTCGCTCACGCTGATGCGCGGAGAGCGGGTCGCCGTGATCGGTCCGAACGGAATTGGCAAGTCGACGCTACTGAAGCTCGTGATGGGAGAGGTCTCCGCCGACGCGGGCAGCGTCGAGTGGGGCTACGAGACCTACCCCGGCTACGTCGCCCAGGACCAGAAGGCCCAGGTCGGCCACCCGCGGCAGACTGTGGAGTCGTGGCTCGCGAACGTGTGCCCTTCCGAGACCGTCGGCTTCGTGAAGAGCCAGCTTGCCGCAGTGTTGTTCTCCGGAGACGAGGCGAAGAAGAAGCTCTCGGCGCTCTCGGGCGGTGAGGCGGCGCGATTGCTCTTCGCGAAGCAGGTGGTCGAGAAGCCGAACGTGCTGGTGCTCGATGAGCCCACCAACCAACTCGACCTCGAGGCCATCGAGGCGCTGGTGGCCGCCCTCGAGGAATACGCGGGAAGCCTCCTCTTCGTCTCTCACGACCGCTGGTTCGTGGCGCAGCTGGCCACCCGGATCATCGAGGTCACGAGGGATGGGATCAACGATTTTTCGGGAACCTACGACGAATACCTCGAGCAATGTGGCAACGACCATCTCGACGCCCAGGCAGTGCTGAAGAAGGCGCGGGTCTCCAGGCGAGGCGCAAAGCAGAAGCGGCGCACGGCGCGGCCCGGGCGCTCTCCAGCGGCGCGGCGCAGGCAGCTCGACAGCCAGCTCACGGCGCTTACCGAAGAGATCCAGCGGGCCGAGAATCACCTCGCGAGAATCAACGAGCGATTCAGCGCGCCGGACTTCCACGACAAGACGCCGGCCGACGAGTGCGCCGCGCTGAAGGGCGAGCACCGCGACGTGACGGCGACCATCCGCGAGCAGATGGCGGCGTGGGAAGTGCTGGAGGACGAGCTCGCGAGTCTGCCCGAGACCTAGGACCCGAGGCTCCCCCAGCGCTGGAAGCCGAGGCGGCGGCTCCCCCGGGCAAGCTGGATTATCTTTCCATCTCACGGAAGGGCGGCCCGCAGACCCGGGCCATTCGATCGAGGTGAATCGTGAAATCCCGCATCCTGCTGATTGGTGGCGCCCTCGTCGTCGCCACGATCGTCGCCCTCGCCGTCGCGGGCAGCGGCATGCTGGCCGACGGGCCCGATGCCGGAACCATCGAAGCGCGCGCGGTCGATGCCGTCGTCGTCGCAGAGCGCGCGGAGCGAATCCGGGATGCCGGGATCTCCGTCGGGGTCGCCCAACCGAAGCAGATCCTCTTCGGCGACCTCCACGTTCACACCACCTTCAGCTTCGACGCCTTCCAGCTGAGCCTGCCGATGGCCGGCGGCGACGGCGCGCACCCGGTGGCCGATGCCTGTGACTACGCACGGCACTGCTCGGCGCTCGACTTCTGGTCCATCAACGATCACGCCATCGCGCTCACACCGCAACGCTGGTCCGAGACCGTCGACGCCATCCGTCAGTGCAACGATGTCGGTGGCAACGCTCTCGACCCGGACACCGTCGCCTATCTCGGTTGGGAGTGGACGCAGGTCGGCTGGGTTCCCGAGGAGCACTACGGCCACAAGAACGTGATCCTGCGGGATCTGGACGACGACGAGATCCCCGCGCGGCCGATCACGGCAGGACTTCCGCCGGGAACGCCGCCACTCGCCGAGACCACACCGTCGCCGCTGCTCGTTGGCGCCATGGCCTATGCGCGCTGGAACCAGGGCGGACCGGAGCTCGCGAAGTACCTGGCCGAGATCAACGAGAACGTCGCGTGCGAGAGCGGCGTACCCGTGCGCGACCTGCCCAACGACTGCCAGGAGATCGCACCCAACCCGAGGGTCCTGTTCGAAAAGCTCGACGACTGGGGCCACGAGGTCCTGGTCATCCCCCACGGCACCACCTGGGGTTTCTACACGCCCCTCGGCTCGAGCTGGGACAAGCAGACCGCGCCGCAGATGCACGACCCGGGACGCCAGCGCCTGATCGAGGTGATGAGCGGCCACGGCAACTCCGAGGAGTTTCGCCCGTACCGCGAGATCCTCTTCGGAGACGACGGCTCGGTCTCGTGCCCGCCGCCCAACCAGAACTATCTGCCGTCGTGCTGGCGCGCCGGCGAGATCATCGCCCTGCGCTGCGCAGAGGCGGGGTTGGCCGAACAGGAGTGCGAAGAACGCGCCGCCACGGCCCGTCAGCACTACGTGGAGGCCTACCGCAACGGCGGCTCCAAGGTCGTTCCGGGTGCGACGCTCGCAGACTGGCAGGACTCCGGGCAATGCCGGGATTGCTTCCAGCCACCCTTCAACCACCGTCCCCGCAGCTCGGTGCAGTACATCCTCGCCCTCGCGCGCCGGGGCCGCGACGACGACACGGGACGCTTTCGCTTCGGCATGATCGCGTCGAGCGACAACCACTCCGCGCGTCCGGGCACCGGCTACAAGGAGGTCGCACGCTCCGAGTTCACCGAAGCGCGCTTTCGCAACTTCATCGACACGCCGCTGGGTTCCACGCCGGTCCGCGATCCGGTCCCGATGTCGCGGCCGGGCAGCCGGGAATTCAGCACCGCTGTCTTCGCCGTTTGGGAGACCGAGCGCGCCGCCTCCTTCTTCCTGAACGGCGGTCTGGCCGCGGTGCACAGCGAGGGCCGCAGCCGCGAGGCCATCTGGGAGGCGATGAAGCGCAGGGAGGTATACGGAACCAGCGGCCCCCGCATCCTGCTGTGGTTCGACCTGTTGAACGGACCGGGCGGCCGTCCGTTGCCCATGGGCAGCGACGCCGAGCTCGAC
>JBHHVG010000088.1:0-9377 GCA_046754165.1 Myxococcota bacterium | reverse complement strand
AGTCAGCCGGCTGCTGATCGTCGTGTAGACCAGGCCCGAGCGCTGGGCCGCCCAGCAGATCTCGAAGAAACGGGCGTTGTTCTCCATGAAGATCGCGATTCCGTCACCGACCTCGAGTCCGAGCGACCGGAAGAGCTGCGCGCCCTGATTCGAGCGGCTGTCGAGCTGGCCGTAGCGGACGATCTCGCCGCTCGCGGCCATGGTGTAGGCGACCTTGTCCGGGTTCGCGGCCGCGTGGACTGCGGGATACATGGGGGGCCTCTCTTTCGGTGGTGTGGCGAACTGGTGCGACGGCTAGCAAAACCCGGCTGGTTCTGCCCGATTCCAGTGGAAAAAGGAGTTTCGACGGGGGTTCGGGCCCGTTGACGCAGTGGGCATCTGCGCAGTTTCCACAATTCAGTTCCCCGTCCATCAATCCGATATGAGTGCCGTACGAATGGGGTCTCGAGCGGGGTCCCGACAGGGGAGGAGACATGATGGTTCACGCTGGCTCCTGTGCGGGTCGTGTCCGGCGCGCCACATCCTTCATCGTGGGTGCGGTGCTTCTTGGTTTCGTGTCGATCGCTGGTGTCACCAGCGCTGCGACCATCGCCTTTCCGGATATTACGGTCACGTCGGTGGGGCAGAGAGACAGCGGTGGAAATTCGCTGTCCGGTCTCGACACCGGAATGGGTTCTTTCGCCGGCAGTGGTTTCGCCGGCGCCGTGGTGACGGCGGGAGACACGCTGCAGCTGACGATCAATCCAGCGGCAGGCATGCGCTTCTCGCTGACTCCTGGTTACACAACTCTTCAGCTTCTGTTCCGGTTCGGAAGCGGCAGCGCCTCGATCTTCCCGGCTGGAACCGTCACCTTCGACAACATTGCCGGAGGGACGTTCGGCCCCCTCGCTTCCAGCGGAAACCTCATGTCGTCGTCCTGGGTCGACTTCGGCAATTTCAGTTCGTCGCAGCCATCGGCCCCGATCACCTTCGACAGCATCACGATGATCTTCGTCGCTCCGAGCGACATCACGCTCAATCCCCTGGCCAGCACTGCCGTCACCTATCTTCGGAGTTTTGCTCCTTTGGGTGACACGACGCAGTACGTCGATCTGGTGCCGCTTCCGATTCCCGAGCCCTCCACCGGGCTCCTCTTCGGAATGGGGCTGACGGGCCTGGTGTACGGACGAACGCGTCGTCGTGCCGCCGCTGCTGCAGCGAGTCGCGCCGATTCGTGAATCATCCCGCTTGGGCGGCCGGTAGCGGGAAGACGTCCTCGATGCGGGAGACGGTCTCGTCGCTCAGGCGGATACCGGATGCGCCGACATTGTCTTCGAGCTGGGACGATCGGGTGATTCCGACGATGGCGCTCGCGACGTTGGACTGACGCAGACACCACGCCAACGCGAGCTGGGGCAGGGAGATCCCCAGGTCGCGTGCGATCGGCAGCAGCTGGTCGACCTTGGCGATCTCCTCCGCAGCCAGAAAGGCGTTCATGAAGATGTTGCGTTTTTCGTCGGCGGCGCGGCTGTCGTCGGGCCGCGTGCCGCCGCTGTACTTGCCAGTGAGCACGCCCTGGCCGAGCGGGCTGAATACGACCTGGCCCACGCCTGCCTTCTCAGAAGCGGGCAGCACTTCCCATTCGATCTGGCGCCGCATGATCGAGTACTGGGGCTGGTTCGAGATGGGGCGATAGGCGTTGCGGGCGCGCGCGATGCGGCACGCTTCGGAGATCTGCTCGCCACCCCACTCGGAAACGCCCCAGTAGAGCAGCTTGCCCTGGCGAATCAGGTCTTCGTAGGCACACACCGTTTCCGCGAGCGGCGTGGACGGATCCGAGCGGTGGCATTGGTGGAGGTCGAGGTAATCGGTCCCGAGCCTCCGCAGGGAGTTCTCGACGCTCTCGAAGAGGTGCTTGCGGGACAATCCGCGGTCGTTGGGGTGGTGCGACACGGGAAAGAACGCCTTCGTGGCGATCACCAGATGACGCCGGGGCAGCTCGCGGAGCGCGAGGCCCAGGGCCCGCTCCGCGCCGCCCTCTGCGTACACGTCAGCCGTGTCGAAGAAGTTCACTCCCAGGTCGAAGGCGCGTCGGACGATCTCGGCCGTGCCGGCGTTGTCGACCCGCGAGCCGAGTGTCAGCCACGAGCCCAACCCGATTTCGCTGACCTGGAGGCCGCTGTCGCCGAGATTTCGGTATTCCACGCGGCGTCAGTCTATCACTCCATCGGGCGCGAGTGGCTACACTCCCGGGCCGATGTTGAACCTGGTCGCCCCTACGGCTCCGGAATGGACGTCTCGTGTTCTCGCCGACCTCGACGAGCTGCTCCTCGACCACGCCCAGTGCGAGAAGAAGGCAGCGGGCATGGCGGTCCAGCTGCTGTTCCGGTACCCGCACCACGGCTTCCTCCTCCGGCCCCTCTCGGAGGTAGCGCGCGACGAGTTGACGCACTTCGAGCAGGTCCTCGGCATCCTGCGAGAGCGTGGCGTCCCGTTCCGCAACCAGCGCCCCAGCCCGTACGCGGGCCGGCTCAAGCAGCAGGTCCGCCAACGCGAGCCCGAGCGCTTGATCGATACGCTGCTCTGCTGCGCGATCATCGAGGCGCGAAGCTGCGAGCGCTTCGCTCTGCTGGCGGAAGCCGTCAGCGACGATGGTCTGGCCGTCTTCTACCGCAGCCTGCTCGCCAGTGAAGCGAGACATCACCGGATCTACGTCGAGTTCGCCTACCGACTCGCCTCGACTCCCGACGTTCGGAGCCGGCTATCGGAGCTGTCGGCGATCGAGTCGGAGATCATCTGCCAGGCGCCCGCGTGGTGCCGCATGCACACCTGAACGAACGAAGAAGATCGCCGCCTCGGGCGCCAGGGAGCGGGACACCGCGCACATCGCCCAATCGCTCGGAGGCGGACGGCCGCAGCTCAGGTCCCGCCGTCGGCTCCGCCCCTGCGGCGGTCGGCCGCGTCGTGAAGCTCGAAGCGTACGGGTATCTCGAGCCGGCCCCAGACCCACGGTAGCGGCGCCGCCGCGGCTACGGCGCGTGTTGCGGCGCGGTCGAGAGAAGGTCTTCCAGACGTCCGGTGAAGCGACACCTGGCGCGCCGCGCCGTCGTGGGAGACCTCGAACCGCACGATCGCTTCTCCTTCCACATGCTTCCGGCGAGCGAGCGGAGGGTAGACGAGTGCGGCCTGGATACGGCGTCGGATCTCGACGAGGCGTTCCGTGACGCTCGGCCCCCGCGGGAACGCGTCGACGAAGCGGACCTCCGCGGTCGTGCCCGCGGCGTACTCCCCGGCCTGCACCGGCCCGGCGAAGGCGGCGGCGGCAAGCGCGAGGGCGGCCCAGCCCCTCATCGGCGCACCGTGAAGACCATTCCGATCTCCCAGGTCCGCTTGGCTGCCGGGAAGGAAAATGCCGTCGGAACGAGCGCACCCGAGTCTGGATCGAAGTCGTCTCGGGTTCCGAAGCCCTGGTACTTCTCGCTCGTGACATTCTGGACTCCGAGCGTGAAGGCGGCGTCGACGTGTTCTCCGAGGCGCGGACGCCAGGCGAGGAGCAGATCGAGGGTTCCGTAGAACTCCAGCTCGGCGACCTGGGCATCGAAGTCGTTTGCACGGTGCCGGCTGCCGACGAGGTTGGCGGAGGCTCCGAACTCGACGTCGAACGGGAGTTCGGTGAAGAGCCCCAGCGTACCGCGATGTCTCGGTGTGATCGGCATGCGGGCGCCTTCGATGATCGGGTCGTCCGCGTCGAGGATCTTCACATCGGAGAAGGTGTAGTTCCCGAAAAGCGTGAGCCGCGCGAGCACCTGGATGCTGAGCGAAGCTTCGACGCCGCGATGGCGCACCCGGTCGAGATTCTGGTTGGTGAATCGGATCGGATCGAACAGGATCTCGTCGTCGACCACCATGTAGTAGAGCGCGATCGCACCACTGGCTCGGTCGCCCTCGTACTTCGCGCCGATCTCGCCGGCGTTCGAGGTCTGGGCGTCGAGATCCGGAATCGATCCGAACAGCGGAGAGGCTTCATCCAGGGTCGGCAGGCGGAAGCCGCGCGCGTACGAGCTGTAGACCGAGAAGGTCGGCAGGATCAGCCAGGTGATCGAGGCTTTCGGGCTCCACTCGTTGTAGTTCGGGCTGTCGAAGGATCGCTCGCCGGCGAGGGGTCGGAAGATGTCGAGGTCCAGCTCGGCTCGATCGAAACGGACGCCGGCGGCCAGCAACACCGAGTCGGTGACGTACAGCTCTTCCTGGAGGAACGCGCTGTAGACGTCGCGCCGGTTGTCGGAGATGTTCGGAAAGAACGGATCCTCGACGTCCCGGTCCACCTTCTCGTACAGGTACTCGAAGCCCGCAATGAAGCGGTTGCCCATGCCGAACAGTGGCCGGTCGACTTGGATCTGCGCGTCGATGCCGGCGCCGCGTTTGTCCGCGTCGATCAGGGTAGTAGTCGTCAGCCCGAAGAAGCTGGCGGTGATCGTCGCGTCGTCGTTCAGGTCGCGAAAGAACGGACGAAGCCGCAGCTCGATGTCGTCTGCGAGCATCGCCTCGATCCAACCCTGGATGGACCCGCGTTCGACGTCCGATTGGTTGTCGAGGTTGTTGGGGTTGGCCGCGCGGCGGCCGAGCGTGTCGAGCTGGAAACGCGTCAGGCTCCCGGGGAACTCGCGGAAGTCCTCGTGGTAGCCACCGCGCGCCCCCACCAGGACGCGATCGTCGAAGTTCCACTCGAGGGTCGCGTTGTAGTTCCGGTCGTCGAACTCGCTGTTGGCCCGGTAGCCGTCCGTGTCGGAGCCGCTGATGAAGACGGAGCCCGTCACTGGCCCGGTGCTCCCGGCGGCGATCAGGCTGCCGCCGCCGCTGTCATAGCGTCCCCATCGACCGCGAATCGTGGCCCGCGGGGGCCCCTCGATCGGGCGAGTCCGGAGGTTGATCACCCCCGCCGAGGCGTTGTCGCCGTAGATGGCGCTGGTCGATCCCCGGACGATCTCGATGCTCTCGATCATGTCGAGGGGAATCAGCGCCCAGTCGGGAACCCCGAGGTCGGCCTCGTTGACCCGGCGGCCGTCCACCTGCACCAGGAGATTGCCGCCGTTTCCTCCGCCGTTGTTGAAGCCGCGGGCGTCGAGCGAGTTTCCGGCCGGATTGGTCGTGGTGTTCGTCACGAAGATGCCCGACTGTCGGCGCAGGAGCTCGGGAACCGTCCGGGCGCCGCTGCGGTCGATCTCCTCGCGGTCGATCACCGTCACGTGACCCGGCACCTCGAGAACGCTGCGACTTGCTCGGGTGGCTGTGACGGTGACCGGCCCCAGCGAGCGGGCCGGCGCATCGTCGTCGTCCGCGCTCGCGGGGAGCGGTGCCACCAGCGCGAGGATCAGGCAACAACACGAGAGAAGCTCTTGTGAACGTCCCGCCGTGTCCACGCGGCGGAGCTGGAACGGGCCCATCGGGCGACCTCCTGCGGCTCTCGCAGGGGAGGACGAACGGACGGAATCGGGGTGCGTCGACGGACGGGGCCGAATCGTGCGCGCATCGCTCTCTCTTCGCGAAGAGCAGTTCGCATTGATGCGTCCGGGCAGGTTTCCTGGCTCTTGGGTTTCCGCGGCGAATCCGTCGCGATCGCCCCACGTGCGCCTTCCCGGCCCCAGCTGCGCCTCGTGGCGCTTCGGGTCCAGTGGCCTGTTGCACGCGGGACTTCCCAATCACAGTGGCGGGACCGCGGCCGATTTTCACGGCCTTCCCTATTCACCCGTGGTGGGAACCCGAACGCTGATGTAGCGCCTAGATACCGCCGATGAACTCTCGGGTCAAACCCCGAAATATCTGGAGGCGGCGCGCGCTCAGCTGAGCTCGCGGCGCAAGGCGCAGGCGAGCGCCAGGGCGTTCGTGATCCGGGCGTTCTCGCCCATCAGGCCGACACGCCAGATCCGGCCGGCCAGGGCACCCAGGCCGGCGCCCACCTCGATGCCGTAGTGGTCGAGCAGCCGCCGCCGCAGCTTTGCCTCGTCCGCGCCCTGGAGGGGCTCCGGTAGCACCAGCGACGTCAACATCGGCAAGCGGTGGTCGGCGGCCACCAGCGGTTCGAATCCCAGCGGCACGACCGCGTTGATCAATGCGGCAGCCGCCTCGATGTGTCGCGCTGAGCGCGCCTCCAAGCCCTCTTCGTCGATGATGGCGAGGGCCTCGGAGAGCGCGAAGATGGCGGAGATCGGGGCCGTGTGGTGATAGACGCGCTCGTCGCCGAAGTAGCCGGCGAGCAGGTTGATGTCGAGATACCAGCTCTGGACCGGGGTGTCCCGCTGGCGGGCCCGAGCGACGGCACGCGGTGAGAAGCTGACCGGAGACAGACCGGGCGGGCACGACAGGCACTTCTGGGTGCCGCTGTACACGGCGTCGATACCCCAGTCGTCGATTCGCAGCGGAAGCCCGGCGAGCGAGGTCACACAGTCGAGGACGACGAGTGCGCCCGCATCGCGGGCGACGCCGGCGATTCCGGCGACAGGCTGACACGCTCCGGTGGAGGTCTCGGCGTGGACGAACGCGACGACGCGCGGGCGTACCCGCAGGATGGCTTCGGCCATCTGCGCTTCCTCCAGAACTTCGCCCCATTCCGCGTGCACCGCGGTCACCTTGGCACCGATCCGGCGGGACACATCGCACATGCGCTCGCCGAACAGGCCGGCCACGCCGATCACGACGTCGTCACCGGGCTCGAGGAGGTTGCAGAGGCAGGCCTCCATGCCGGCGCTTCCGGTGGCCGAGAGCGGCAGGGTCATCGGGTTCGAGGTACCGAACAGGCCGCGCAGGCCCTCCTGGACGTCGTCGAGGATGCCCAGGAAGGTCGGGTCCAGGTGCCCGAGCAGCGGCCGCGCCATGGCCCGTAGCACCCTGGGATGCACGTTCGAGGGGCCGGGGCCCAGCAGCAGGCGGTGACTTCTCCCGGTCTCGCCCATGGCCCGGATTGTAACTCCAGATCGAGCGAAAACCGTGGAATATCGGACCTCTGCGGCCAGCGCCGCGGCGTTGACACCGTCCCGGGTCGCTGCCTATCTTCGCGGCAGCCCCTCCGCCCCCGGGAATCCGCTCCTCCACCCCAGGGCCCATCCCGAACCCGAATGGTCGACGCCAGTGCCCGAACCGGGAACGCAGAAGAACGCGCGAAGATCGCGGCGAGCCGGGAAGCGCCGGAGTCGGCGTGGCCGGCGGCGCCGGCTGGTGCTCCCGGTGGCCCTCTGCATCGCCGTGCTGGCGCTGATTGCGGTGTTCCGCGGCGGCTGGGGAGCCGGCCCGGCCTCGATCGGGCCTCCGCCCATGGGGGAGATCGACGACGCCTCGCGGGCCCGGCTCGAGCGCGTGCTGCAAGACGCGGAGATCGAGGACACCGCGCGATGACCGCCGCGATGCGCGGCCGGGCCGCCTTCGAGCTGGAGGAGAGCGAACGCCTGGCCGCCTACGCCGTGCGGAGCGCGGAGACGCGTGGCCGCATCTACGCGGAGGCGGATCACGCCTACCGCACCGCGTTCCAGCGCGACCGTGACCGCATCGTCCACTCCCGCGCCTTTCGCAGGTTGGAGTACAAGACCCAGGTCTTCGTCTATCGCGAGGGCGACCACTATCGCAATCGGCTGACGCACACCCTGGAGGGCAGCCAGATCTCTCGCACCATCGCGCGCGCGCTGAGGTTGAACGAGGACCTGGCCGAAGCGGTGGCGTTGGCCCACGACCTCGGACACACGCCCTTCGGTCACGCGGGCGAGCGCGTGCTGAACGAGCGGATGGCTGGGGACGGGGGCTTCGACCACAACCGCCAGACCCTCCGCATCGTCGACCTTCTCGAAGACCGCTATCCGACGTTTCGGGGCCTAAACCTGACGAGCGAGACGCGGGAGGGGATCCTGAAGCACGGCTGTGATTGGGACCACCCTGTCCCCGTCCCGCCCCCGGTAAAGCAGCCCTCTCTCGAGGCCCAGGTGTCGGACGCCGCCGACGAGATCGCCTACACGAACCACGATCTCGACGACGGGCTGCGGTCGGAGCTGCTGACGCCGGAGACCCTTGAGAACGTCGCGCTGTGGAAGGAGACCAACGGGCGCGTGCGCTCCTTGCTGGGCGACGTGCCCGAGCCGGTGTTGTTGGCGCAGACCGTGCGCGCGCTGATCGACCAGTTGGTGACCGATCTGGTCGAGGTCTCTGCGGCGCGGCTCGCGGCGTCCGGCGTCGGGTCGGTGGAAGCGGTGCGGAGCGCCGGGGATCGGCTGGTGGGATTCTCCGACACTCTCGAGCAGGCGAAACGGGAGCTCAAGGGCTTCCTTCACGACAACCTCTACCACCATCCGCGCGTGCTCGAAATGAGCGATCGCGGCGCTTGCATTCTCGGTGACCTGTTCGAGATGCTGCGCGCGGACCCGAGCCTGCTGCCGGAGCACGTGCGCGCCCGCTTCGGCGAGGACGGGGAGGTGCGGGCGATCGCCGACTACGTTGCCGGCATGACGGACCGCTTCGCCATGATCGAGCACGATCGCATCAGAGGACGCGGCGTTGCCCGCTGAAACCAAGGTGCGTGCGGTGCTCACCACGGCGCCGGATCCCGAGACCGCGGCGACTCTCGCGCGAACCCTCGTGAACGAGAGGCTGGCCGCCTGCGTAAACGTGGTGCCTGGCGCCCAGTCGTTCTATCGCTGGCAGGGTCGGGTCGCGGAGGACGCGGAGGTGCTCCTCATCATCAAGACCCAAGAGGGCCTCACGGAGGCGCTGGCGTCCCGGATCAAGGACCTCCATCCTTACGACCTTCCCGAGGTATTGGTGCTGGCCGCGGTTGGCGGCAGCGCCACGTACCTCCATTGGGTCGAATCGGAAACCACCTCATGACTCCGCCGTCGAACGTCGGGCTGCCCGAAGCGCTGGAGCGCGCAGCGACCGCGCTGCGCGCCGACGCGGACGACATCCGTCCCGCCAACGGCGACCCGACGCAGCTCCGCCAGCTCCTGACGGACGACGCGGCGACGCGCGTCCTGCGCTGGCTGCTCGAGCACGAGCCGGACGAGGGCGGCGCCCTCGCCAACGCCTGGGCCGAGGACCCGGACCTCGATCCGGGTCCGCTCCTGGCGGTGAGCGACGATGGCCTCGCGAAGGCGGCCAAGAAAGGGCTGCGCCGTGCCCGCCACCGCCTGCGCTCCCGCGGAGTGACGGCCGGGCCCGCGGTGCGCGAACCGGTCGTGGCCAAGCTCGGCCGCGTCGAAGACGAAATCGAGGCCGCGGCCGTGAGCGCGATCGATCCGAGCGGCTCGCGTGTCGTCTACCTGGTCGAGGCCAACCCTTCCGGAGGGGCCCGTATCTTCGAGGCGATTCTCGACGAGCAGCGCGGCGTTGTCGGCTTCGACGTGTACGGCGCAGGTCGCAGC
>JBHHVG010000087.1:0-9426 GCA_046754165.1 Myxococcota bacterium | reverse complement strand
CCGGGGCGGCGCGTCGGCGCTCGCGGCGTAGCGCCCGAGCGCCTCGCGGAGCTCCCGGACCACCTCGGCGCGCAGGAACTCGGGCTCGAGCACCTCGGCGCCGGACCCGAAGGAGAGCACCCAGGTTCGCAGGTCTGCGACGCCGCCGACGTCCATGGTGAGCAGCAGCGTGCCGTCGCGCCCGTGCTCGAGGGTCTGGCTCGGGTGCCACGTGCGCTCCTCGACGTAGGTCGCCCAGCGCCGCTCGAAGCGGATGCGGACCCGCGACGCCGGCTCGGCGATGACGCCGAAGGACGAGCCGATGTAGGCATCGAAATCGAAGTCGGCCTGTGGCTCGAAACGGGCGTCCGCGGCGTCGAGGGCGCGAATCCGGTCGACGGCAAAGGTGCGGACCTCGCCGGACTTGTGGTCGAGCCCGACCACGTAGAGCCCACCGCTGCGGTACCAGACCCGGTACGGATCGAGCTTGCGGGTGGCGACCGCGCCGGTGCGGCTCGTGCGGTAGCGCATGCGCACAGTCTTCCGGCCCAGCACCGCTTCGTTGAGCGTCTGGATCACGTCCCGAAAACGCGCGTAGTTCTTGTGGGGGCCCGGCAGCACCCGGAAGGTGGCGCCCAGCCGGGCCAGGTAGTCGCTGAGCTCCGGGCCGAGGCCTGAGCGGATCTTCGCAAGGGCGCTCTGGATGGAGTCGTGGAACACCGTCCCCTCGAGCGTCCGCAGCAGGTCTTCGCTGAACGCCAGGGCCAGGATCTCGTCCGGCGTGAAGGGGACGTCGCCCAGCCGGAAGGAGTCGAGGAAGCTGTAGTAGACGCGGACGTCCCGCTTCTCGCTCACGACCGGGAAGCCCGCGAACATCAGGGCGTCGAGGTCGCGGTAGACCGTCCGGCGCACGCAGCCGAGCTCCGAGGCGAGCTCGTCGAGGGATACGCCGGCGCGGCTCTTCGACAGGCGCTGGATCAACTGCCACTGTCGTGCGAGCTGGTCACCTCTCACGCCCGCAGTGTAGCGGGTGGGCCGCCTCAGGCGTCGGAGAAGAAGCGGGCGAGTGACTCCCCCTTTGCCTGTGCGTCGGCGTAGCCGAGTTCGGTGAGGGGAGCGAGGAAGTCTCCGTCGAACAGCAGGTAGGAGAGAAGGTCGGACTCCGGGGTCCGCCCGTCCGCTGCGGACAGGCCGCGCGCCGCGAGCCGCAGCAGCGGCGACGTCATGTGGCTGGTGCGCATGTTCTCGAGCACTTGGCCGGCCATCGCTCCCAGGTCCGCGGACGGCCGGATCACGAGGTCCTCGATCTTCTTGAACGGATGGCCGCGCTCCCGGGCGGCGACGGAGTTGATCCGCTCGAGGAACTCCGGGCCGTAGGCCGTCTCGCCGACCTCGAGGATCTCGTTCATCAGGTGCATGCGGGCGAGATCCGTGTCGATGGGGTCGAGGAGCAGCGCGTTCAGCACCTTGCCGAAGAGGAAGACCGGATTGGCGTAGTTCTCGATGCGCTGCTCGGCCAGGGCGGCCTCGTGGGCCTGGCGCGGTTCCTGACGCAAGCCGATCACGAGCACCCGGTCGGCTCCCAGGCGCAGGGCAGGGGCCAGGGGGGTATTGAGGCGGAGCCCGCCGTCGGCGTAGTAGGTGCTGCCGATCCGGACCGCCGGAAAGAGAATCGGAATAGACGCCGACGCCAGGGCGTGGTGAGGCGTCAGCCGGGTCGGCCGGGCCTCGATGTTGGGATCGCGTGTCCAGCGCGAGACATCCCGCTGCCGGTTCTCGACGAAGATCGACACGCGGCCGGTGACGATCTGCGTGGCCGCGACGCAGACGGCCTCGACGCGGCCGGTTCGGACATTGGCGCGGATGTTCTTCCACGGTACGGCGCGGACCACGAAGCGCTCGAGCGGCTCGGTGTTGAGCAACCCGTAGAGCCGCTCTGGAGCTTGGCCGTGTCGCAGCGCCTCCGCGGTCCGGCGCATGCCCAGGATGGCCCGGGGGATCTTGAACAGGTCCCGGGCCGACAGGGGCAGCATCTCGTCGAGGCGCATGGACTTCCACAGCTCGACCAGTCGCTCGCCTCGTTCCGCGCCTTCGTGGGCCGTCGCCGCGAGATAGCAGGCGTGGATCGCGCCGACGGACGTGCCGCAGAGGATGTCGATGTGGATGGGGTGGCCCAGGACCTTGGGAAGATCTTCCACGAGGTAGCGGGCCACGCCGGCTTCGTAGGCGCCGCGGGCGCCACCGCCCGAGAGCACGACGGCGCGGCGGGGTCTTCCGTCTCTCGACGTACTCGGGATGGCGGCGGTGTCAGCCAACCCGCTCGACGTACTCGCCACTTCGCGTGTCGATCCGGATCTTCTCGCCTTCCTTGATGAAGAGCGGCACCTGGACAACGGCACCGGTCTCGACGGTCGCGGGCTTGGTCGCGCCCTGAGCGGTGTCGCCCTTCATGCCGGGGTCGCACTGGGTCACCGCGGCGACGATGAAGGCGGGGAACTCGATGTTGATGGGGTTGTTCTTCCAGAAAAGGACGTCGACCTCGAGGTTCTCCTGCAGGTACTTCCTCGACTCTCCGATCTGCTCCTTGCTGAACGGGATCTGGTCGTACGTGTCGGAGTCCATGAACACGAACGAATCGCCGTCGTGGTAGAGGTACTGCATGGTCCGATCTTCTACGTCGGCCGGAGTGAGCTTCTCGCCGGCGCGGAAGGTCTTCTCGACGATCTTCCCGTTGCGCAGATTCTTCACCTTCGTACGCACGAAGGCGCCGCCCTTGCCCGGTTTCACGTGCTGGAAGTAGAGCACCGTGTGGGGCTCACCGCTGAGCTCGATGCGGAGTCCGTTCTTGAAGTCCGAAGTGTCCACTCTCGCTCTCTTTTTCTCGTGATGCGCGGGAGTATCGCGGCCGGCCGGAAAATCAGCCCTTCGCTGCTTGCAGCGCCGCCGTCAGCGCGGGCACGATTTCGAACAGGTCGGCCACCACGCCGATGTCCGCGACCTCGAAGATCGGAGCGTCCGGATCCTTGTTGATCGCGATGATGTAGTTCGAGGTCTTCATCCCCACCAGGTGCTGAATCGCGCCGGAGATTCCCACGGCGATGTACAGCTTTGGCTGCACGACCTGGCCCGAGGAGCCGACCTGGTATTCGTGGGGCAGCCAGCCGGCGTCGACCACCGGCCGGGAGGCGCCCATGGCGCCACCGAGCGCATCGGCCAGGGGCTGGATGACATCCGGGAATTTCTCCGGCGCGCCCACGCCGCGGCCGCCCGAGACGATCACGTCCGCCTTGCTGAGGTCGACGCCCTTGGCCTCGGCCTGCTTGATCGCGACGAAGCGCGTCTTGAGCTCGCCGAGGCTCACATCGAGCTTCGACACGTTGCCGTCCGCCGTCCCCTCGAAGGCGCCAACCGCGCCGGGTTGGACTGTCGCCACCACCGGGCCGCCGGCGGCGGTGACCTTGACGTTGAGCTTGCCGTTGAACACGCGGCGCGTGAAGATCAGCTGGTCGCCGCTCGCGTCGATGTCGAAGCAGTCGCTGACGAAGCCGGCGTCGAGGGCGGCCGCGGTCCGCGGCGCCACATCCCAGCCGCTGGGCGTATTCGAGATCAGGACGAGGTCGGCCCCGGAAGCCCCGACAGCGGCCTGGATGGCGGTGTTCTCCGCCTCGGCGTTGTGGTTGGCGAGCGTATCGTGCTCGGCGAGGTGGACCGTGCCACCGCCCCTCTTCGAGAACTCGTCGGCGAGCGCCTGGGCACCCTGGCCGGCGACGAGGCTGTGGACCTCGCGCCCGCTGGCGCTGGCGACCTTGTTCGCGAAGGTCGCGAGCTCATAGCTCGCTTCGCGGATCTGACCGCCCTGAATCTCCGTGACGATGAGAATGCTGCCCATCAGGAAGTTCCTCTCTACCTGCTCAAAGGAGCCCGAGCTCCCTGATCTTGTTGACGAGACCTTCCACCACCACGTCCGTCGATCCCTCCAGGATCTCGGCGGTGTCGCCCTTCGGAGGCGCGGCGATCTCGGTGACCGTCACCTTCGCGGCGCCGGCGCCCACCTGGCCGTCGAGGCCCAGGTCGGCCACGGACTTCACATCGAACGGCTTCTTCTTGGCGGCCATGATGCCCTTCAGCGATGCGTAGCGGACCTGGTTGAGCCCACTCTGCACCGCGACGAGGCAGGGCGTCTGGAGCTCGACCACTTCGCTGGCGCCTCCCTCGATTTCGCGGTTGACCGTGAGGCCCGCGTCGCCGCGCTCGATGTGGATCGCGGCCGTTGTGTGCGGAATCCCGACGAGCTCGGCGAGCATGGGGGGTACGGCGGCGAAGTTGCCGTCGTCGGACATGAGCCCCATGTAGATGAGGTCCGGGTTCTCGGCCTTCGCCACGGCCGCCAGGATCTTCGCGATGCCCAGGGCGTCGGAGCCGTCCGCCGCGTTGTCCTTGACGTGGATGGCGCGGTCCGCCCCCATGCCGAGCGCGGTGCGAAGGGCCTGGGTGATGCGATCGGGGCCAATCGACACCACGACCACCTCGGCCTCGGTGGAATCCTTGACCCCCAGGGCTTCCTCGAGGGCGTAGGTGTCGTAGCTGTTGATCTCGAACTTGATGCTGTCTTCTTTGATCCAGGTGCCGGCGGCATCGATGTCGAGCCGCGCGTCCTGATGCGGCACCTGCTTGAGGCAAACCATGATCTTCATGGGGGTGCAGCGCCTCCGAAACGGAAAAACCCGGAGCGGGGCTGCCCCGGGGCCGAAAAGCGCACGCACTCTACCTGACGCGAGAGTCGATTTCAACCTCCGGGCGGCGGGCGAGCGGCGGAAAACGGACCGGTATTCAGTAGTTTACGTCCAGGCCGACGACCACCGCGCGCTCGGCACCGACCGCCTCGCGGGCTTCGGGCCGGGCGCTTTCGCAGCGCCCGTAGCGGCCGATTCTCGGCCGAATCCGCGCCGACCGACGCTGCGGTACACTGCCGTCGCGCCGCGCGGAGCCTTCCCAGAACGGGGTGCCCGCACGCCGCCCGCGAGGAGGATCACGAAGACCCATGTCCCACTCCACCGCCATTTCTCACGCGCGGGGCAGCGCCGCCGTCCTGCTGGGCGTCGCCTTTGCCGTGTTGCTCGCCGCGCCCGCCACCGCAGACGATCGCCCGAAGGAGATTCCGTACGACACGACGGGCGACTTCCCGCAGCTGAGCCCGGATTACAACATGTCCAGCCACAAGGTGGTCCTCATCACGGACCACGCGTTGAACCCGCGCCTGGCGACCCTCGACGAGGGACAACTCGTCGCGTGGATCAGCTACTCGGGCGCGCCATCCACGGTCGTATTCGAGCGCGAGGTCGCGCGATCGATGATCTGCCACAGCCTCGTGAACTTCTCGATCAAGGACGACGAGCTGCGCTCGGCGCCGATTCACGCTGGTGAATTCGCGAGCTTCTGCCAGCTCAAACCCGGTCGTTACAAGTACAAGATCCTGCGGGAGGCCATTCCGCAGACCGGCCGCGATCCCGCCAAACGTCTCGACGGCGAGATCATCGTCGGCAATCCGGCCGGCACCTGAGCCGCGCCGCGGGCACCGTCAGGCGCCGATGAACATCAGGAACTGCTCGAGGTTCGCGGCTCGGAGGAACGGGTTCATCCGCTTCTCGTCGCCCATGGTGCCGACGGGATTCTCCGAGTAGAGGTGTCCGGGGTAGAGCACCGTCTCGTCGGGGAGCGCGCGCAGCACCTGGTTGAGGCTGCGGTACATGTCCTCCGGGTTCGCCCCGGGCAGGTCGACCCGCCCGCAACTTCCGAGGAAGAGGGTGTCGCCCGAGACGAGCGAGCTCGGGCGCGCCGCCTCCTCTACGAGGAAGCACTGGGAGCCCGGTGTGTGCCCCGGCGTGTGCAGCAGCCGCACGCGTACCGAGCCGATCTCGAGCAGGTCGCCGCCGCTGTGGCGAACCAGGTCCGATTCGGAGACGCCCGTCACCTGGATCAGGCCCGCCGCCTCCTGCTCGTGGACGTGGATCGGCACCGGGTTGCGTTCGAGCAGTCGGGGCAGGCCCTCGATGTCCATCCCGAAGATCGAGCCGCCGACGTGGTCCTGGTGGTAGTGCGTGACGAGGGCGCCGACGACCGACATGCCGTCGGACTCCGCCTGGTCGAGCAGCGCGTCCACGCTCCAAGCGGGGTCGACGAGGTAGGCCTCGCGGGTAGCGCGGTTGCCGACGAGGTAGCTGAAGTTCGCCATCTGGCCGACCGGAATCTGGTGGAAGTAGAGGTCGCTGGAATCGCTCATGGGGCCTTCGTGCAGGGCGGATGCGCCGCCCACGGACGGCGATTCATTCGAGGATCTTCGTGATCCAGCTGTCGACGCCGTCCAGGACTTCGTTGCGGACGTCCTCTTCGAGGCGGCCGGACTTCTTCAACACCTTGAAGTGTTGATCCGCCTCTTCGCAGATCTGGAGGGCGGTCGGCGCGCCGACCTTGGTGAGGGTCTGGCGCAGCACGTCGATCTCGCAGCTGCGATCCCGCGTGCCCTGGACGAACAGCATGGGAGAGATCAAGCGGTAGAGCTGCTCCGCCTGGACCTGGTCGGGCTTGCCGGCCGTGTGGAGCGGGTAGCCGAGGAAGAAGATGCCGTCGACGCGGACGCGGGAGCCCGCGAGGTCTGCCGCCACCTGGCCGCCGAGCCCCTTGCCCCCCAGGAACAGGTGCGCCGGCGCCGCGGTCGGATCCGCCGCGAACACCGCCACCGCGGCGCGCAGCGTGCGGCGCAGCACCCGGTCGTTGTCCGGGCGGCGCTTCTTGGCCTCGGCGAAGGGTTGGTTGAAGCGCAGGGTCAGGTAGTGGCGCTCGGTCAGCTCGCGGTGCAGGTGCTCGATGGCCGGGTCGTCCATGTCGCGCCCGGCCCCGTGGGCGATCACCACGCTCACCCGCGCCCCGGTGGGCCACCAGCGCGGGATCCCGAGAACGCCGGAGACGGCCTCGAGTCCGTGGACCGGTTCGGGCAGGGGGATCTTGATCTGTTCGTAGCGGGCGGGAGGTTCTACCACTGGCTCCCCTCTGGGGGACCTCTATATAACACGCTTGTCCGGAATCCGGTCTAGAACGGGGCCGATCCAGCCGTTACACTGGAGATGTAACCCCTTGGAGTCTCAATGGAAAAGGTTCTGATCACCGGAATTTCAGGCGGTCAGGGCCGGCTGCTCGCCCGGCGCTTGATGGAGAAGTACGAGGTCTGTGGGGTCGACCGCGTCCCCTGGGAAGGGCACCCCTCGGGGATCCAGGTCTACGTCGTCGACCTGACCCGCAAGAAGTTCGAGGACGTGATTCGCACGGAGACGCCGGTCCACGTGGTCCACATGGGCTTCATCCGGCACTTCCGTTCCGACGAGCGCACCCGCTACGACGTCAACGTCCGGGGCACCAAGAAGCTCCTCGACCACTGCGTCCACCACGGGGTGCAGAGCTTGGCCGTGTTGTCGAGCGGCTACGTCTACGGCGCCTTCCCGGAGAACCCGTACTACATGAACGAGGATGCGCCGTTGTCGGCCAGCCGCAGCTACCCCGAGATCCGCGACCTCGTCGAGGTGGACACCCTGGCCTCCACCTTTCTGTGGAGATACCCACATATCCGCACCTGCGTGCTCCGACCCGTCAACGTGCTCGGCTACTACGTCCACTCGATGATCGGCCAGTACCTGCGCCAGACGCGCAACCCCAGCGTGATGGGCTTCGACCCGATGATGCAGTTCATCCACGAGGAGGACCTCGCCGAGGCCATCGCCCTCGCCGTCGAGCACGGGCTCCAGGGTGTCTTCAACGTCACGGGACCGGGGGAGGTGCCGTTGCACACGGCGATCCGTGTCACCGGCGGCAGTGCCCTCCCCATGCCCGAGTTCGTGCTGCGGCCCCTGTTCGAGCGCCTGTTCCGGTTCGGTCTGATTCCGTACCCGGCCGGCGCCCTCGACTACCTCAAGTTCCCGATCACCCTCGACGGCGACCGCTTCGTCGACGCGACAGGCTTCCGCCCGGCCTTCAGTCTCGAAGAGACGCTCCACAGCGTGCGCGACTGATGGCGAGCCCCGCCGGCGGATTCAAGGAAGCGGTGCGCGACCTGGTGGGCGCCTTCCTGCCCCTTTCCGCGCGCACCCTCGGGCGCGAGATCGAGGAGCGGCTGCACGAGGTCCCGAACGAGCTAAACGAGTTCGGCTTCGACCCCTACGGGCTGAGCCTCGACGCCGCGCGCCGCATGATGATCCCCATGGCGCTGCTCTACCGCAGCTACTTCCGCGTCGAGACCCACGGCATCGAGCGCGTCTCCAAGGGCCGCGTGTTGCTGATCGCCAACCACGCAGGCCAGCTCCCCTTCGACGGCGCCATGCTCGCGACCGCCATGCTGCTCGAGGCGAAGCCGCCCCGCATCTGTCGGGCGATGGGCGAGTACTTCATTCCGCGCCTGCCGTGGATGAGCATCGCCATGGCGCGCGCCGGGGCGCTGGTGGGGACCCCGGAGAACTGCATCCACATGCTCGAGAACGACGAGTGCGTCGCCGTCTTTCCCGAGGGCGCCCGCGGCATGAACAAGCCGTACTCCGAGCGCTACCAGCTCCAGACCATGGGGAAGGGGTTCATGCGCCTCGCCCTCGAGACCGGCACGCCCATCGTGCCCGTCGCGATCGTCGGCTCGGACGACCAGCAGCCCGGGATCGCCAATCTCCGCGGCCTGGGCCGCGCTCTCGGGCTGCCGGCGCTGCCGATCACCGTCGGCTTCCCGCTGCTCGGGCCCCTCGGGCTGCTGCCGATGCCGGTGAAGTATCGCATCTACTTCGGCGATCCGATGCACTTCGAGGGAGACGCGTCCGACGAGGAGTCGGCGCTGCACGAGAAGGTCGGCGTCGTGAGGAACGCCATCGAGACCATGCTCGACAAGGGCGTCCGCGAGCGCCCCGGGATCTTCACATAGCGCATCGGGGTTCCCGGGAGGCGCGTGCGAGGCCGGTGGCGCTACCCTGTGGGGGAGGACGGATGACGGAAACGCAGGTCACGATCGAGCTCAACCCGCGCGAGCAGCGGCTCTACGACCGGCTGCGCACGCAGGTCATCGAGCGTCGTCCCGGCGAGAGCTCCGGGGTTCGCGACCTGCTGCTGCTGCTGCCGGACCTCACGGTGTGCACGTTCCGGCTGCTGCGCGACGAGCGCGTGCCGCTGGCGTCGAAGGCCCTGGCCGTGGTCGGCGTCAGCTACGTGCTGTCGCCGATCGACTTCATCCCCAGCCTGGTGTTCGGGCCGATCGGGCTCGTCGACGACCTGATCGTCGTCTCCGCCACGCTTTCGAGGATCCTGAACGACGTGCATCCCGACGTCGTGCGCTCCCACTGGTCGGGCCCCGGCGACGTCCTCGACGCGGTCCAACGCGTCACCCGCTGGTCCGAGACGCTCTTCACCGTCCGCCAGCGCGGC
>JBHHVG010000086.1:0-9440 GCA_046754165.1 Myxococcota bacterium | reverse complement strand
AGGCCACCTTCGCCCCGGGCATGGACATCCACGCGAAGGTCACGGTGCTCGGCGAGGGCGTCCGCGGCTCGCTCTCGAAGCAGCTCATCGAGCGCTTCGGCCTCGAGGGAAGGAACCCCCAGACCTACGAGACCGGGATCAAGGAGATCTGGAGGATCGACCCGAAGAAGCACAAGCCCGGTCGGGTGGTGCACGGGCTGTCATTCCCGAGGATCCTGAAGAGCTTCCACGGCATGTGGCTGTACGACATGCAGGACGACCTGGTCTCCTACGGCTTCGTGACGATGCTCGACGACGAGAACCCCGGCTGCGACCCCCATCTCGAAGCGCAGAAGTTCAAGACCAACCCCTGGATGCAAGATCTGCTGGACGGCGCGGAGCTCGTGAAGTACGGCGCCAAGGTGATCCCCACCGGCGGCCTGTACTCGCAACCCAAGCTCTACACCGACGGGGCGCTCCTGGTGGGAGATTCGGCGAGCATGTGCAACGCCCAGAACCTGGCGGGCATTCATATGGCGATGAAGACGGGCATGCTCGCCGCCGAGACCATCGTCGACGCGCTGGCGGAGCAGGATTTCACCGCGAAGACCCTCGGCGGCTACGCCGAGCGCTACCGCAAGAGCTGGGCCCACGATGAGCACCACCAGGCCCGGAATTTCGGCCCGTCGACTGAGAAGGGCGTGGCGTTCTTCCTGTTGAACGAACCGTTCCGGATGATCTCTGGCGGGCGCGGCCTGATGGACGACATGGAGGCGGAACCCGGCTACCAGCAGATGAAGAAGCTCTCCGAGCTGCCGGCCAGCGAGCGGGAAAAGCAGCCGTTCGAGTTCGACGGAGTCACCACCTTCAGCAAGGAGCATCTCGTTCAGTTCAGCGGCACCGTTCACGAGGTGGATCAGCCGTCTCACCTCGTCGTGGCGGACGTGGACCTCTGCAGCACCACATGCGCCGAGGAGTTCGGGAATCCGTGCGAGAACTTCTGCCCCGCCGCGGTGTACGAGATGGTTCCAGACAGCGAATCGCCCGGCGGGAAGAAGCTGCTCATCCACCACGAGAACTGCGTGCACTGCAAGACCTGCGACATCGCAGATCCGTACCAGGTGATCACCTGGACGCCGCCCGAGGGCGGCGAAGGGCCGGACTACGATCGAATGTAGTGACGCGACCGGCTGCGAACCGGCCGGCCGATCCGATGATCCGGGCCGTCTGGCCGTTGCGGTTTCAGGTCGAGCTGGAGGACTCGAGCGCTTCGCGGAGTGCCTCGTGGACTGCCTCGCTGGAGGCGACCAGCAGGGCCCGAGCCGGCGCATCGATGTCGCCGGGAAACGGCGATCCGGTCTCACAGCGCACGATGGCGCCGGCTTCCGCCGCGATCATCGCGCCCACCCGCCCGCGAACGCTCACGTTCGGCGGGTCGTTGGTCGCGATGCGCAGTCCGGCGCAGATCCCGGGCAGCAGGGGCGCGACGGAGATCGCGCCTCCGCAGGCCGGGGCGACATCGAAGCCCCGCGAGCGCAGCACGGAGACGGATTCGGCGCCCAGGTCGTGGGAGACGAGGACCGTGCGGCTCTCGGAATCGAGCCGCGCGGCGCGCGGCGCGCCCCGGCCGTCGTCGAAATGCGCGCCGCCTCCGCGCACCGCTTCGAGCTGGTAGCCCTCCCGCGGAAGCGCGACGATGGCGGCGTCGTACGCGTTGTCCGACGCGAGGCCCACCATGACTCCATAGGGGCCGGCCGCTTCGAGGTAGAAGCGCAGCGTTCCGTCGATGGGATCGATCACCACGGATGTGTCCGAGCTGCCGGCGAAGAACGCGACGGTCGGTGTGTCCTCTTCGGCGCGCAGAGCGACTTCCGGGAAGCGCAGCAGAAGCGGCGCCAGGAGCGCCTCCTGCACCTCGGTGTCCGCGATCGTCAGAGCGGCCTTGATGTCGTTCGCCTCGCCCGACTTCGGCCGATTCGCGACGCTTCCCTCGAGATTGCGCGCGATGTCGGCGGCAGCGCGAACGGCCGGCGCCATCACTTTCAGGAATTCACGGGGTTCCGTGCCGATCTGCATGCGAGTTTCCGATTCCCTGCGCCCTCATCTGTAGCGCGACCTCGCAACGGTCGTCGTTCTCGGAGCCGACGGCAAGTGCGCGCTTCAGGGAATCGAGGGCCGCACCGAAAAGAGAAACCGCGGGGAGACACGGATTCACCCGAGAGGTTCTCATGCTGAGATTCGAGCTGCGGCCGCTCATCCGCTGCCTGTGCGCCGCCCTCGGCCTGACGCTGACGTTCGGCGTTTCCGCAGCCACGGCAGACAGCCCGGCCGCGATCGCTCCGACCGACGCACGGGCGCGCAATCGTGGATGGACAAGGTCCAGCGCATGGCGGACGAGCAGAAACCAACGGCGCAGAAGGCGTCTTCGATTGCCGTGGTAACCTACCGAGATTACACGGACGATTTCACGGTCGAGTTGCGACCCACCGGCCACGCCTCTGCACCGTATGTCGGGATCCTACGCTACCGCGAGCAGATCTTCAGCTGCCGGAACATCGCGGCCAACGACTGCACCCTTTCGTCCCAGATTCCGGTGACCGAGATCTTCCGCTTCCAGGACGGGCGCTGGGTCTACTAGAGCACGGGCGCGATGCCGGCAGCGCGGGGCAGCCCTCGGAGGCGCGAAGCGCCCCGGCTGACAGCACCGCGAGGCACCGCCAACCGGGGCCACTTCGCGCTTCCCGACGCCTCTCACCCCCCAATTGCTCGAGACGCCGTGATCCCGCTGGGCCTCAGCTGCAGCCGCTGGTTTCACCGCAGTTGGGGCACTTGTAGCAAGCGCCGTTGCGAATCATGATCGAGCCACAGCCGCTGCAACTTGGCGCATCGGCCTGGTTGACGATGACCGACGGAGCGGTGGCGCTCGCGCGGTCCGAGCCGCCGGCCACCGCCGCCCTCGGCTCGAGCGTCGCCACGGCGCTGGTCACCTCGGCCTCGGCCGCCTCGCGAGCCACGGCCAGCTCGTCTTCTGTCCGCAGGAAGCGATTGCCGAGGAAGCGGAACACGTAGTCCATGACGGACTTGGCGATCGGGATCTCGCGGCTGTTGGTGAAGCCCGACGGCTCGAAACGCGTGTGGCTGAACTTGTCGACCAGCGTCTTGAGTGGAACCCCGTACTGGAGGGAAATGGACGTCATGGTCGCGATGGTGTCCATCAGCCCGGACACGGTGCTGCCTTCCTTTGCCATGCGGAGGAAGATCTCACCGGGCTTTCCATCTGCGTACTTCCCGACGGTCAGGTAGCCCTCGTGGCCGGCGATCGAGAACTTGTGGGTCATCGCCTCGCGCTCGTCCGGGAGCTTGCGCCGCACGGGACGCGCGGCGTCGAGAAGAATGACCTTGCCGGTCTCGTCGTCCTTGCCGGCGTTGAGCGGCTGGGTGCGCTTGCTGCCGTCGCGGTAGACGGCCAGGGACTTCAGGCCCAGCTTCCAGCCCTCGGTGTAGGCCGCGATGATGTCCTCCGTCGTCGCGTCCTCCGGGAGATTCACCGTCTTGCTGATCGCCCCGGACAGGAACGGCTGCACCGCGCCCATCATTCGTAGATGGCCCATCCAGTGGATCGACCGAGACCCGTTCTTGGCGCGGAAGGCGCAGTCGAAGACGGCGAGGTGCTCGTCGCAGAGGCCCGGCGCACCTTCGATGGTCTCCCGTTCGTTCACGAAATCACCGATCGCCGCGGCCGCTTCGTCCGAATAGCCGAGCTTGCGGAGCGCCATGGGAACGGTGCCGTTGACGATCTTTAGGAAGCCGCCCCCGACGAGCTTCTTGTACTTCACGAGGGCGATGTCCGGCTCGACGCCGGTGGTGTCGCAATCCATCATGAAGGCGATGGTCCCGGTCGGTGCCAGCACCGTCACCTGGGCGTTCTTGTAGCCGTGCTTCCGGCCCTTGGCGAGCGCGGAGGCCCAGCTCTCGCGGGACGCGGCGAGCAGATCCTCGGGCACATCCTCGGAGCCGATGGCCTCGGCGGCGGCCTTGTGCATTCCGATCACCTCGAGGAACGGCCGCCGATTCATGCGATAGCGCGAGAACGGGCCCATCGCCTCGGCGATCTCCGCGCTGGTGAGATACGCCTGGCCGCACATCAGGGACGTCAACGCCGCCGCGAGATTGCGCCCGGCATCGCTGTCGTAGGACAGCCCGAAGCTCATGAGCAGGGCCCCCAGGTTGGCGTAGCCCAGGCCCAGCGGTCGGAAGAGATGGCTGTTCTTCGCGATCTGCGGTGTTGGATAGGCGGCGTGATCGACGAGGATCTCCTGCGCCAGGATCGTGAGCGCCGCCGCCCGCCGGAAGGCCTCCACCTGGAAGCGGCCGTCGTCGTCGACGAAGGACATCAGGTTGAGGCTGGCCAGGTTGCACGCGGTGTCGTCGAGGAACATGTACTCCGAGCAGGGGTTGCTCGAGTTGATGCGCCCCGAAGCCTTCACCGGATTCCAGCGGTTGATGGTCGAGTCGTACTGGATGCCCGGGTCGCCACAGACATGGGCGGTATCGGCCATGCGCTCCATCACCTCACGCGCACGGTAGGTGTCGGCCGGGTCGCCGGTGGTGACCATCCGGGTCTGCCAGTTCCCGTCGGATTCGCAGGCGCGCATGAAGCTGTCGGTCACGCGAACCGAGTGGTTGGCGTTCTGGAAGAAGACGGAATCGTACGCTCCGCCCGGAACATTGAAGCCGCCGTCGTAGCCCGCATCGATGAGCGACCAGGCCTTCTTCTCCTCGCCGGCCTTGCAGTCGATGAACTCGAGGATGTCCGGATGATCGACGTTCAGGATCACCATCTTGGCAGCACGCCGGGTCTTGCCGCCCGACTTCACCACACCCGCAAAGGAGTCGAAGCCCTTCATGAAGGAGACCGGCCCGGAAGCCGTTCCGCCGCCCTTCAGCTTCTCCTTGGACGAGCGCAGCTTGGAGAGGTTCGAGCCGGTGCCCGACCCGCCCTTGAACAACATCGCCTCGGTCTTGGCGAGGTCCATGATCGATTCCATGGTGTCGTCGACCGAGTTGATGAAGCAGGCGCTCGCCTGCTGCGGGATGTTGTCGACCCCGAGGTTGAACCAGACCGGGCTGTTGAAGGCCATCTTCTGGGTCACGAGAATGCTCGTGAGCTCGTCCGAGAACGCCTGGCTGTCCTCCGCCGTCTTGAAGTATCCGGACGCGTCGCCCCACTCGCGAATCCTGCTGACGACGCGGCCGATCAACTGCTTGACGCTGTGCTCGCGCTGCGGGCTGCCCATGTGCCCGCGGAAGTACTTCGACACCACGACGTTCGTCGCCAGCTGGGACCAGCTCTTCGGAATCTCGACATCCGCCTGCTCGAAGACGATGTTGCCCTGTTCGTCGCCAATGCTGGCGTCGCGCATCTCCCACTCGACGGCGTCGAAGGGATCTTCACCCGCCCGGGTGAAGTGGCGTTCGATGCGGAGGCCCAGCGGTTTACGGCTCTTGCGTTTCCGATCGCCAACGGGCTGGATGTGCGGGGTCGCCATTCGTGTTTCGGTCCGTTCCAAGCCATCCGAGCGATCGGTGCCGTGGTTCACTGTTCCCCCTTCTCTGTAGAATCGCGAGTTGGACGCCGCTCGCAACCGAGCACTCGCTCTCGACTGCGCTGAATCTCACATCCCGCGTCTGCTCCGCGGCGCGCTGGCGAGAGCCAGCGAGCCCGGCGGTCGGCGCGCCTCTTGCGGGCGAGAAGCGCCCTGCCGTCCCGGCTCCGGGCCGGCGGCTTCTGCTGTTATCGAATCGAACATGTCTCACTTCCAACGCGAGAGGTGAGAACCGGATCGTGGCAGGCTCCCGCCGAGCTTCCGGACCCTCTCGTCGTCGATGCGGCTGTTCACCGGAGATGAGAGAGGCCCCAAAACTCCGGGGCCCCCGAACCGGATTCAGGTCCTCCATCCCTCCTCCGGTTCGCTTCCCACCGACGACCGCCTGTTATTGAACCCCCCCAGGCCGCCGAAGGGACATGCCTCATCTCCATTTTCGGGTTGTACTCCTCGTCGAAAATGGAGTCAATAGAAATTCCACAAAATGTGGAGGTTCCTTCCGGATGGGAGCACAACGACTTGAGCTTCAACCCGTCTTCGGCCCGGCGGCGGGCGAGCCGCGCGGCGCGGGCCGGCAGCCGCCGCGCAGCGGTGGCTCCAAGTGGTTGAAATCATTGAGGCGATGGCTCTCCGGCCGGGCGCTGGCCGCGGCCCGCTGGGTCAGGCGTCCGGGAGCCCGGTGAAGCGGATCCCGGTGCCCTCCGGGAGCTCGTAACGGACGTTGAGACCGATCATCAGTGCCGTGAGCGCCTCGACGATCCGGGCGTTGGCGAGTGGGCCGCCGTTCACGGCGCGCAGGCCGGGAATCAGCGGGCAGAGGCCCATCACGACGGCGCGCGGGTCGGCCGCTCCCGACACGACCACGTCGCAGTCCACCGGCTCGCGGATCTCCTGGAGGCGATGGGCCGCGACGTTCTGGAAGGCGGAGACCACCTGGACACCCGGCGGCGTCAGCGACGCCACCAGCTCGGCGCAGGAGCCCTGCCAGACCCCGACCGTCCGCGTGGCCGGCCCCCCGACGGCCGTGGCCAGCGGAACGCCCATCGACACGACGATCTGGCCCGTCTCGAGGCTGCCCCGGATCTGCTTCACGGTGCCCGCCGTGTGCTCGAAGGGCACGGACAGGATCACGATCCGGGCCCGGGTCGTCGCCTCGGCGTTCTCGAAGCCGCAGACGTCGGCCTCGGGGACCTGCTGCCGGACGGTGGCCGCCGCGGCCTCGGCTCGGTCGAGCTTGCGCGAGCCGATCACCACCGGCCGGCCGGCCGCCGCGAAACGGAGCGCGAGCCCCAGCCCCTGATCGCCGGTTCCACCAAGGATGGCGATCGCCTGATCGTTCCGGTCTGCCGCCATGGCGCGGGAGGCTAGCAGGCCCCGCCTGCGGGCTCTCCACTCCGACGGGCCGACTTCGATATCCTCGGGGCCGTGGCGGACAATGCGAGCGATCCGACTCCCACCCGCATCGACCAGGCCGGACCGCGGCAGCTGGCGGTCACGTGGTCCGACGGCCTCGAGAGCCTCTACGACGTGCGCGCCCTGCGGCTGGCCTGCGCGTGCGCGCACTGCGTGGACGAGTGGACCGGCGCCGGGCGGCTCGATCCGGAGAGCGTGCCCGAAGACGTGCAGCCGCTGGAGATCGCGCCGGTCGGCCGCTACGGCCTCCGCATCGACTGGAACGACGGGCACACCACGGGGATCTACAGCTTTCGGCGCCTGCGCGAGCTGCACGCCTCGGGCTCCGTCCGTGATGGGCTCGTGCCATGAGTCCCGTCGATCTGGCCGCCGCCGCCCGCGCCGCCGAGGCGGCCGCAGACCTCGCACGCGCCGAGATCCTTCCGCGCTTCCGCGCGGTCGGTGTCGAGATCAAGAGCGACGGCTCGCCCGTCACCGAAGCAGACCGCGCAGCGGAGCAGGCCATCCGGTCGCACCTGCGGACGACCCATCCCGACTTCGCGATCGTCGGGGAGGAGTACGGAGAAGAGGGAGGCGACGGTCCGCGCTGGGTCATCGATCCGATCGACGGAACGATCGGGTTCTCCCGCGGCATCCCGCTCTTCACGTCGCTGATCGCGCTCGTCGTGGACGACGAGCCGGTGCTGGGCCTGATCGACTGTCCGGCCCTTGACGAACGCTACGTCGGGTGGCGCGGCGGAGGCTGCCGCCGCAACGGCGTGGCCACGCGCGTGTCGCAGGAGACGGATCTCCGCAAGGCCCTCGTCTCGCACGGCGACCTCTACTGCTTCGACGAGTTCGGGGCGCGTGAGGCGTTCGAGCGCATGAGTCGGGAGATCCGCATGCTGCGCGGCTACACCGACGCCTTCGGCCACGCCCAGGTGCTCGGCGGCGGAGTCGACGCCATGGTGGACTTGTCGCTCAACGTGTGGGATGCCGCCGCGACCCAGGTGCTGGTGGTCGAGGCCGGCGGCCGCTGTGTCAGCCTCGCCGGCCCCGACGGAAAGCTGGGGCTCGTCTTCGGCAGCCCGGCCCTCGTCGAGCAGCTCGTCGACTTCCTGCCGCAGCCCTGAGCCACTCTCTGTCGGGAGGAGTTCGCGGCGAGCGGCGTAGCAGTTGATCTCCTTCCCGCACACGCCTGCGCCTTCGGATGGAACAGCCCTTTCCACCGGCTGGGAACCCATGCCGCTCGGGAGCGGGCGATGGAAGCGTTGCTAGAATCGACAGCGGATCAGCGGAGGGACCTGTAGCGAGTGGAATGGACCCGCGAACACAGGCTCATCGTGCTGTTGCTGCTTGTGCTCACCTTCGCGGTGTTCGCGCAGGTTGGAAATCACGAGTTCGTCGTCTTCGACGACCAGAAGTTCATCGTCAACAATCCGGACGTCTCCCATGGACTGAGCCTCGAGGCCATCGCGCGGGTCTTCACGAACCCCCACAACGGCGATTTCATTCCGCTCACCTACGTCACCCTCCAGATCGATCGGACGCTCTTCGGTCCGGAGGCCTCCGGGACGCTGCTCGTGAACGTGGCGCTGCACGCGACGAGCGCGGTGCTGCTCTTCCTCACGCTGGCGCAGATGACGGGGACGACGTGGCGCAGCGCGTTCGTCGCCGCGGTCTTCGCGGTGCATCCCATGCACGTCGAATCGGTCGCGTGGGCCTTCGAACGCAAGGACGCGCTGAGCGGCTTGTTCTGGATGCTGTCGCTCTTCTTCTACGCGCGGCGCGCCGCGGGTCCAGGCCGGAACGGCAGCCTGCTGCCTGTGGCCGCGTGCATGTTCGCGGGCCTGCTGTCGAAGCCGGTGCTGGTGACGCTGCCGATAGCGCTGATCTTGCTCGACTACTGGCCTCTCGGGCGGCTGCGCGGGGACGGGCAGAGCGCCTGGCCGGACCCCAGCAAGCTGGGTGAGGCGGTGCGCGAGAAGTGGCTGCTCTTCGCGATCGTCGCAGCGGCATCGCTGTTCACGATCGCGAGACATTCCTCTTCGAACTCGCTGCCAGAGGAGTTCCGTGTTCCTTTCGACGTGCGCCTGATGTACGTCCCGATCTCCTATGTCTTCTACCTCTGGAAGAGCCTCTGGCCCACCGCGCTCGCCGTCTATTACCCCTACCCATATCCGCCCGCGACGGCCCCGGCGCCGGTAGCGCAGGCGGCGCTCGCATTGCTGCCGCTCCTTGCAATGACGGCGCTGGCGCTTCGACTCGGGAAACGAGCCCCCTATCTATTGGCGGGCTGGCTCTGGTATCTGGCGACGCTCCTGCCGGTGATCGGGATCGTGCAGGTCGGAGTGCACGTCTACGCCGACCGCTACAACTACATTCCGCAGATCGGCCTGGCGTGGATGCGCCTGTCAAAGACGGGCTGGAGGTGCGCTTCGCCTCGAAAAAGGTCATCGAGAA
>JBHHVG010000085.1:0-9519 GCA_046754165.1 Myxococcota bacterium | reverse complement strand
GCCTTCTCCAGCTTGAATTCCGGGATTCCGTAGCGCAGCAGCCCACCGATGCGGTCGGCCTTCTCGAGCACGGTGACGGTGTGCCCGGCCCGGTTGAGCTGCTGCGCGGCCGCGAGCCCCGCGGGACCGGAGCCCACTACGGCGACCGATCGCCCCGTCCGCCTGCGGGGCCGCACCGGCGTGATCCAGCCCTCCTCCCAGCCCCGACGGCTGATCTCCCACTCGATCTGCTTGATGGTGACAGGGTCGTCGTTGATTCCCAGCACGCACGCCGCCTCGCAGGGAGCTGGGCAGACCCTACCGGTGAACTCCGGGAAGTTGTTCGTCGACTGGAGGCGCACGAGCGCGTCCTCCCACTTGTCGCGGTAGACCAGGTCGTTCCAGTCCGGGATGACGTTGCCCAGCGGGCAGCCCTCGTTGCAGAAAGGGATGCCGCAGTCCATGCAGCGCGAGCCCTGCTTGCGGGCCTGTTCCGGCGTGAAGTCGCGAACCACCTCGCGCCAGTCCTGGAGGCGCTCCTCCGGCGGGCGGTAGCCCGCGTCCTCGCGACCTTCCTCCAGGAATGCGGTTGCTTTACCCATCGCCGCTCCCCGCACGGAGCCGCTCCGCCAGCGCACGCTCGTAGTCGATCGGGGACACTCTCACGAACTTCGGAGCGAGCGAATCCCACTTCCGCAGCACTCCGTCCGCGCGTTCGCTGCGGGTGTACTGGAAGTGCCGCCGCACCAGCCGCAGGATGGTCTCCTCATCATCGGAGTCGATGTCCTTCAGGCGCACGATGCCGCGGTTGCACCGTTCGGCGAAGTGGCCGTCCTCGTCGAGGACATAGGCGTAGCCTCCGCTCATGCCGGCGGCGAAGTTCCGGCCCGTCGGGCCCAGGATCACCACACGGCCCCCGGTCATGTACTCGCAGCCGTGATCGCCGATGCCCTCCACCACGGCGTGCGCGCCGCTGTTGCGGACACAGAAGCGCTCGCCTGCGAGCCCGTTGAAGTAGGCCTCGCCGGCGGTGGCGCCGTACAGCACCACGTTGCCCACGACGATGTTCTCGCTGGCCGAGAACGAAGAGTTCGGCGGCACCTTGACGATGATCTTGCCGCCGGAGAGCCCCTTGCCGCAGTAGTCGTTGGCGTCTCCCTCGACGGAGAGGGTGATGCCCGAGGGAACGAAGGCACCGAAGCTCTGCCCGGCGGAGCCGGTGAAGTCGATCTTGATCGTGTCCTCGGGCAGCCCGTGCTCGCCGTACTCTCGCGACACGTCCGAGCCGAGGATCGTGCCCACGGTGCGGTTCACGTTGCGGATCGGGAGCTGGATCGACACCGCTTCACCGCGCTCGAGCGCCGGAGCGGCGAGCTCGAGCAGGCGGTTGTCGAGCGCATCTTCGAGACCGTGGTCCTGGGTCTCGCAGTTGCGAACGGCGTAGGGGACGTCGGGTTTGTGCAGCAGGTCGCTGAAGTCGAGGCCCTTCGCCTTCCAGTGGTCGATCGCGTCATTCACCTCGAGTCGGTCCACCTGGCCGATCAGGTCGTCGAACTTCCGGTAGCCGAGCTCCGCCATGAGCTCGCGCACCTCTTCCGCCACGAAGCGGAAGAAGGCGACGACGTACTCCGGCTTGCCGGCGAAACGCTCCCGCAGCCGCTCGTCCTGCGTCGCGATGCCCACCGGGCAGGTGTTCAGGTGACAGACGCGCATCAGGATGCAGCCGAGCGCGGCCAGCGGCGCGGTGGAGAAGCCGAACTCGTCTGCGCCGAGCAGGCCCCCGATGATGACGTCCCGACCGGTCTTGAGGCCGCCGTCGGTCTGAACGCGGATGCGCCCGCGCAGGTCGTTCATCACCAGTGTCTGCTGGGTCTCGGCCAGACCGATCTCCCACGGGCTGCCGGCGCACTTGATCGAGGTCTGGGGCGACGCGCCGGTCCCGCCGTCGTGGCCGCTGATCAGCACGCCGTCGGCCTTTCCCTTGCTGACGCCCGCCGCGACGGTGCCGACGCCGGTTTCGGCCACGAGCTTGACACCGACGTCCGCGAAGCGGTTGGCGTTCTTCAGGTCGTGGATCAGCTGGGCCAGGTCTTCGATCGAGTAGATGTCGTGGTGCGGTGGAGGGGAGATCAGCCCGACGCCCGGTGTCGAGTGACGCGTCTTGCCGATCGTCTCGTCGACCTTGTGACCCGGCAGCTGGCCGCCTTCTCCGGGCTTGGCGCCCTGGGCGATCTTGATCTGCATCTCGTCCGAGTTCACCAGGTACCAGCTGGTCACTCCGAAGCGGCCGGAAGCGACCTGCTTGATGGCACTGCGGCGCGAATCGCCGTTGGGCTCCGGCGTGAAGCGTCGGTAGTCTTCGCCGCCCTCACCCGTGTTGCTCTTGCCGCCGATCCGGTTCATGGCGATGGCCAGGGTCTGGTGGGCCTCGAGCGAGATGGAGCCGTAGGACATCGCTCCGGTGCAGAAGCGCCTCATGATGGCTTCGGCCGGCTCGACCTCGTGGACCGGCACGGCCGGCCGGTCGTGCTTGAACCGGAACAGCCCGCGCAGCGTACACAGCGACCGGGCGTCGCCGTCGGCGGCGGCGCTGTACTGCTTGAACGCCGCGTAGTCGTCGTTGCGCACCGCGTGCTGGAGCTTCGCCACCGTGATCGGATTGAAGCTGTGGCGCTCGCCCCGTCGGCGCCACTGGTAGAGCCCACCCGGGTCGAGATCGGGATAGGTGTAGGTATCGCCGGGGAAGGCCCGGGCGTGTCGCATTCCCGCCTCGCGGGCGATCACTTCGAGCCCGACGCCGGAGACCCGCGACGAGGTCCGCGTGAAGTATCGGTCGACGAGGTCGCGGTCGAGCCCCACGGCCTCGAAGATCTGGGCGCCGCGGTAGCTGCGCAACGTCGAGATCCCCATCTTGGCGAAGATCTTCAACAGGCCCTTGTCCATGGCCTTCAGGTAGTTTTCGACGGCCGTGTCGTAGTCGAGATCCTCGGAGACGTAGGTGCCGTCCTCGAGCAGCCCCGAAATCGTCTCGAAGGCGAGGTACGGGTTCACAGCCGCCGCTCCATAGCCGACGAGCAGGGCCACGTGGCTCACCTCCCGAGCCTCGCCGGTCTCGACGACGAGGCCGCAGCGGGTCCGCGTCGATGCCCGCACCAGATGGTGGTGCACGGCACCGGTCGCGAGCAGCGACGGGATCGGTGCGTGATCCGCGTCGACCTCGCGGTCGCTCAGGATCAAGATGCTGGCCCCTTCCGCGATGGCCCGGTCCGCCCGTGTGCACAGCTCTTCCAGCGCCGCCTCGAGCCCGGCGGCGGCGTCGCTGGCCTTGAAGACCGTCGACAACGTGGCGGATTGGAAGCCCGGTCGATCGACGCCGCGGATCTTGGCGAGCTGGGCGTCGGTGAGGACCGGGCGGTCGAGACGCAGCAGGCGCGCGTGCTCCGGCGTCTCGTCGAGCAGGTTGCCCTCGCACCCGACGGTCGAGAAGACCGACAGCACGGGACGCTCGAGGATCGAATCGATGGCCGGGTTCGTGACCTGGGCGAAGAGCTGTTTGAAGTAGTGGAAGAGCAGCCGCGGACGATCCGAGAGACACGCCAGGGCCGCGTCCTCGCCCATGGATCCGGTGGCCTCCTTGCCGTCCCGGATCATGGGAGGGATCAACAGCTTCAGGTCCTCCGCGGTGTAGCCGAACGCCTGCTGCCGCTGGAAGCGCGTCGCGGGATCGGGGGGGTGCAGGGTCTCGACATCGGGCAGGTCCTCCAGGGTGATGCGGTTGTCGTCGACCCACCGGGCATAGGGCTGGCGGCCGATCAAATCACGTTTGATTTCCTCGTCCTCGATGATCCGGCCCTCTTCGAGGTCGACGAAGAAGATTCGCCCGGGCTGGAGGCGCCCCTTCCGCTCGATGTTGGCCGGATCGATCTCGAGCACCCCGGCCTCGGAGGCGGTGACGAGGAAACCGTCCTTGGTGACGACGTAGCGCGACGGCCGCAGCCCGTTGCGGTCGAGCACCGCGCCGATCTTCCGGCCGTCGGTGAAGACGATGGATGCGGGCCCATCCCACGGCTCCAGCAGGCTGTTGTGGTACTCGTAGTAGGCGCGCCGGTCCGGGTCCATCGACTCGTGATGCTCCCAGGCTTCCGGGATCATCATGCTGATGGCGTGGGGCAGGCTGCGCCCCGAGAGGATCAAGAACTCGAGGGCGTTGTCGAAGGACGCGGAATCGCTGATCCCCTCGCGGATCACCGGATAGATCTTGTCGAGATCCTCCCCGAAGCGGTCCGATTCCATGGTCCCTTCTCGGGCGTGCATCCAGTTCACGTTGCCGCGCAGCGTGTTGATCTCACCGTTGTGGGACAGGTACCGGTAGGGATGAGCGAGCTCCCAGCTGGGAAAGGTGTTGGTGCTGTAGCGCGAGTGCACGAGGGCGAGGGCGCTCTCGACGTCCGGATCCGCCAGGTCGGCGTAGAAACCCGCCATCTGGTGCGCCAGCAGCAAGCCCTTGTAGACCAGCGTGCGGGCGCTCAGGCTCGCGATATGGAAGCAGTTCGCACCGCCTTCCAGCTGCTTCTCGATCACCCGGCGGATCACGTAGAGCTTGCGCTCGAAGGCGTCTCCGCCCCGCCCGTCCTCCGCCCCGACGAAGAACTGGCGGATCATCGGCAGCGACTGGCGCGCGACGTCGCCGATCGCCGCCGGATCGACGGGCACGTCGCGCCAGCCGAGCAGGGTCTGGCCTTCGTCGGCGACGACCGAGGCGATGACCCGCTGCTGGTCCGCGGCCACATTGCCCGACCTCTCCAGGAAGACCATGCCGACCGCGTAGCGGCCCGCCTCGGGCAACGGAAAGCCGAGCTCCGCGGCGTGCTTGCGGAAGAACGCGTCGGGCACCTGGAGCAGCAGTCCGGCGCCGTCCCCAGTGCAGGGGTCACAGCCGGCAGCGCCGCGGTGGTTCAGGTTCTCGAGGACCTCGATGCCCTTCAAGATGACGTCGTGGGAAACCTCGCCGCGGATGTTGGCGACGAAGCCGATCCCGCAGGCGTCGTGCTCCAGGGCCGGATCGTAGAGACCCGTCGCCGCGGGCAGGCCGTTTCGGTGCGGCGTGTCGATCTTCCTCACCAGCGGTGCGCGTCCGCTCACTTCGACTCCCTCCGCGAACGCGACCCGACGGACCGGCGCGGCGGCCGCGGGTCGAACTCTTCGCTGTCCGAGAGGAAGACGCGGGTGCGCTCGGCGTGGGTCGACAGCACGACGCTCGTCTCGGTGCTGGCGACGCCTTCGAGCGACCGCACCCGGTCGATCAACTGCTCGAGGGTCTCGGTGCTGCGGGTCTTCGCCTTCAACATCAGCGTGTGCCCGCCCGTCACGTGGTGGCACTCGAGCACGTCTTCCATGGCCGCGAGCTCCCGCTCGAGCTGACCAATCGCCCGCGGGTGCTCGGTGTCCACGCCGATGAAGGCCGTGACGTCGTGTCCGAGGCGGCGTGCATCGAGCACGGCCACGTAGCCGGTGATGACCCGGGCTTCTTCGAGCTTGTGGATCCGCTCGACGATCGAAGGGGCCTTGAGGCCCACCTTTTCCCCGATGGTGGCGAGGGGCTGCTTGCAGTTCTCCTGGAGCAGCTCGAGGATGGCGCGGTCCGTCGCGTCGAATTCGGGGGAGACGCGGGTGAATTTCATTCGGTGCCTTCTGGGGGTCGGCCGAATATATAGGGCATCGCCGGCATTTTCGTCAAGCAGATCGCCAGCAAAACTCCGTTCTAGCCTACTCTGATTCGGTCGGGCCGCGCTCGCCGGGAGGGGACTCCACGAGTGCTCGCAACCGCCCGGGAAAGTTGGTGAACAGGCCGTCGACCCCCAGGGCGAGCAGTCGCCGCATGTCGCGCTCGTCATCGACTGTGTAGACGTAGACCGCCAGGTCCGCGGCGTGTGCCGCCTCGACCAGCTCGCGGCTGACGAGCCGCAGCGACGGGTTGATGGCCTCGGCCCCCAGGGCCCGGGCCCGCTCCACCGCGTGGCCCGCCAGCCTGGGGGAGAGCAGCAACGCGATACGCGCCTCCGGCGAGAGCGCCCGGAGCCGCTCGAGGACGGGGTCGTAGAAGCAGGAGAAGAGCGTCCCCGCTCGCAGACCGCGGACCTCCACGGCTTCGAGCGCGGCCCGCTCGAGCCCCGGGTACTCGCTCTCGGCTCCCCGTTTCAGTTCGAGGTTGAAGGGAATCCGCCCGCCGAAGCTGTCGAGCACCGCGTCGAGGGTGGGGACGCGCTCGCCGCCGCCTGCGTCGAGGCCCTGGACCTCCGCCAGGGTCGCATCGGCGATCTCGCCGTCTCCGCCCAGCCCGGAGAGATCTTCGTCGTGGGCGACCACCAGGGCGCCGTCCCGCGTGCGGTGAAGATCGATCTCGATCATGTCGGCGCGCTGGTCGACGGCGAGTGCGTAGGCCGGAAGCGTGTTCTCGGGCAGCGTTCCCGAGGCGCCTCGGTGGGCGATGACGAGCGGCCGGGAAGACCGGCTCACGGCCCGCCGCGCCCGCTCATTCGTCGGCCCACTCCCGGGAGCGCTCGACCGCGCGTTGCCAGCCCGCGTACAACGCCTCGCGCCGGTCGGCGGGCATGCGCGGCTCGAAGACGGTGACGCCCTGCTCGCCCGCGGCGATCTCGCTGCGGTGCTTCCAGAATCCCACCCCCAATCCGGCGAATGCCGCGGCGCCGAAGGCGGTGGCCTCGAGCACCGCCGGGCGTTCGATGGGAGCCCCCAGCACGTCGGACTGGAACTGCATCAGGAAGTCGTTCTCCGCGGCGCCGCCGTCGACGCGCAGCGCCTCCAGATCGAGGCCGGAGTCGCGCCGCACGCACTCGACGACGTCGCGGGTCTGGTACGCGATCGACTCGAGGGTAGCGCGCACCATGTGGGCCCGGGTCGTTCCCCGCGTCAGCCCGACCAGGGTCCCGCGCGCCCGCTCGTCCCAGTAGGGCGCGCCGAGGCCGACGAAGGCAGGCACCAGGTAGACGCCCCCGGTGTCCCCTACCGAGTACGCCAACGCCTCCGAGTCCGCCGCGTGATCGATCAACTCGAGCCCGTCGCGCAGCCACTGCACCGCCGAGCCCGCCACGAAGATGCTGCCCTCGAGGGCGTAGTCGACGCGGCCGTCGATTCCCCAGCCGATGGTGGTCACGAGCCCGGTCTCGGACGCGGGAGCTTCGGAGCCGGTGTTCATGAGCAGGAAGCAGCCGGTGCCGTAGGTATTCTTGGCGCGACCGGGTGCCGTGCAGTCCTGCCCGAACAGGGCGGACTGCTGGTCTCCCGCCATCCCGGCGACGGGGATCTCCCCACCCAGCCACTCCGCATCCGTCGTGCCGAAGACGCCGCTGGTGTCTCGAACCTCCGGCAGCAGAGAGCGGGGAATCCGCAGCTCCGACAGCAGCAGCTCGTCCCAGTCGCGGTCGTGGATGTTGTAGATCAGGGTGCGCGAGGCGTTCGAGTACTCGCTGGCGTGCACCCGTCCGCCGGTCAGCTTGTACAGCAGCCAGGTGTCGATGGTTCCGAACGCCAGCTCACCGCGCAGGGCGCGCTCCTGGGCGCCGTCGACCGCATCCAGGATGAAGCGGATCTTCGTCGCGGAGAAGTAGGCGTCGATGACCAGGCCGGTTCGCCTGCGAACCTCGTCCTCGAGACCCCGCGAACGCAGCTCGTCACAGATCGCCGCGGTCTGCCGGCTCTGCCACACGATGGCCGGATGAATCGGCTCTCCGGTGCGGCGGTCCCACACCAAGGTCGTCTCGCGCTGGTTGGTGATGCCGATCGCCGCCACGTCCGCCGCCGCGGCACCCGCGGCCTCGAGGACTCCCCGCGCCGCGCGCAGCTGACTGTCCCATATCTCGATTCCGTCGTGCTCGACCCATCCCGGTCGACGGAAGTGCTGTGGGAACTCGTTCTGATCGCTGGCGACGATGGCACCAGAGCCGTCGAAGAGGATCGCCCGCGACGACGTCGTCCCCTGATCCAGGGCCATGATGAAGCGACTCAAGCGCCCTCCTTGGCGCGGCTGCGCCGATCAATCCTCGAAGACCGCCTCGACGAACTCGTCGGCGGAGAAGTCTCGCAGGTCCTCGATGGCCTCGCCCACGCCGATGTGCTGGACAGGGATGCCGAACTCGTCGGACAGCCCGACCAGCACGCCCCCCTTGGCGGTGCCGTCGAGCTTGGTCAACACGAGCCCGGTGACGTCGGCGACCTCGCTGAACAGGCGCGCCTGGGAGATGGCGTTCTGGCCCGTGTTCGCGTCGAGCACCAGCAGTGTCTGGTGGGGAGCGCCGTCGAGGTCGCGGCCGATCACGCGCACCAGCTTTCCGAGCTCCTCCATCAGCGGCTTCTTCGTCTGGAGCCGTCCGGCGGTGTCGATGATGGCGACGTCGATCTTGCGGGCGACGGCGGCCTTCACGGTGTCGAAGGCGACCGCCGAGGGATCGCCACCGGCGGGCCCGACGACGATGTCGCAGCCAACGCGCTCGCCCCAGGCCTGGAGCTGCTCACTGGCGGCGGCGCGGAAGGTGTCGCCGGCGCCCAGGATCACGCTGTGGCCGGCCGCCTTGTACCGCGCCGCGAGCTTCCCGATCGTGGTGGTCTTGCCGGAGCCGTTCACCCCGAGCACCAGGATCACGTGCGGGTCGTCCCCGGACAGGTCCGGAAGGGCCACCGGCTCGACGCGCCGCAGCTTCTCGAGGATCGCGTCGTGCAGAAGTTGCCGCACGCTGTCGGCGTCGGCGTCCGCTGCGTGGGACCGCACCGCGTCGAGCAGGCTCTCCGCGGTCTTCACCCCGAGGTCGGCGCTGAAGAGCAGCGTCTCGAGCTCGTCGAGGAGCTCCGGGTCGACGCTGCGCCCCCGCAGCAGCCGGCCGAGCCGGCCGACGAGGTTGTCGTGGGTGAGCCCGAGACGGTCGCGCAGTCGGACCGGCGGCGCGGCCGGAGCGACTTCGGGCGCGGCGGACGGCGCCGGCTCCGCGACCGCCGGCGCACCCGTGGCGTCGGCCTCTGCCTCGGCCACGGCGGCCTGCGGCGGGCGAACGGGCTCCGGGGCCGCCTCGGGACCACACGGAGGCCGTGCGGCCGGGCCGCGCAGGCGACGCAGGAGGGCCGGCGCGCCGACGACGAGAAACGGGATCGACGCAAGGATCGCTGCGGCCGCGATCGGGTTGCCGCCGAGCCACGCCAGATCGGCCTGGATCCACACGAGCAGCTGCGAGACGAGGCCGTCCATGAGGCCGCCGAGCATACCAGCGGCCCGATGGCGTCACGAGCCTGATCACGCCGGTTTCGGGCCGGCCTCGTCGTCGCGGAGCTGCACCGCCACCAGCTTGCTGACCCCCTTGCGCTCCATCGTGACGCCGTACAGGCGGCTCGCGACCTCGATCGTTCGCTTGTTGTGGGTAATGAGCACGAACTGGGAGTTCGCGGCCATCTCGAGCACGATCTCGTTGAAGCGCCCTACGTTGGCGTCATCGAGGGCGGCGTCGACCTCGTCGAGCAGGAAGAAGGGCGAGG
>JBHHVG010000084.1:0-9562 GCA_046754165.1 Myxococcota bacterium | reverse complement strand
CAACGCGCCCGATCTGTGCGCCACCCTGGAGATCGAGTGGAAGGGCCGGCCGGATGAGCAGATCGACTGGGGCGGTCCCGTGCAGCCGGAGACCGGCTGGGTGATCTTCGACGATGAGCTCGCGGTCAGCGTGAGCGCCGAGGCCAAGGCGGTGGCCGACAACGTCTTTTTCGCCGGCTCTCTCGACGTGTTGCGTGAAGCGGCGCAGCGTCCGGTCGACCGCGTGCGCCTGCTGCTCGGATACGCCGGCTGGGGCCCCGGGCAGCTGGAGGGCGAGCTCGCCGAGGGCGCGTGGCTCAGCGCTCCCGTCTCCAGCAAGGTCGTCTTCGAGGTGCCGCGCGGCGAGATGTGGAGCCACGTCGTGCGGAGCCTCGGGATCGAGCCCGCGACGCTGGTTCCGAGCCGCGGCATCCACTGAGGCCCCCATCGGGGATCCGCAGGTCCCGCGCTTCGCGTCTCCTCCGCCCGGCTCAGGGTCGGCCTTTCGCATGCCGATGGGGGAACCATGCGGGGCTCCAGCATATCGAGCGAGCAGGCCGATCGATCCGCGGCCGCGGAGAGCCTGGCCTCCTTCGGCGAGGCGATGGCCGACGTCGCGGAGACCTTCTCTCACCAAGGCGCGCTGGGGCTCATCGCCATCGACGCGTCGGTGCTGAACGAGGTCGAGAACGCCTTCGGCTGTGAGGCCCACCGCCACGCCCTGAACTCGCTGGGAGCGCTGGTCGCCGACCTGGTCGGGGAGCGCCTGGGAATCGGCGACATGATCCTCTCCGGCGAGACCGGACGGAACGAGATCCTCGTGCTGCTGTTCCGCGAGCCCAACGAAGTGGACTTCTACCGCCGGGAGCTTCCCGCCCTCGCGCGCACTCTCGACCACGGGTTTCACGTGCGAGGTCACCGCATCGGCTATCCCTACCTTCGCCGTGCGCCGTCGCTCCCCATCGGGACCGCGGCGGCCCTGCGCAATCCGACCATCCGCGCCGAAACCCAGCTGCGCGCCGCGCTTCGCGAGGCACGGGCCGACGGCGAACTGAGCGAGCGGATTGCCGCGCGTCGCCGCCGCCAGCGCCTCTTCGACCTGGTGCTGGAAGGACAGGTCCGCTCGGTGTCCGAACCGATCGTCGAGGAGTCGACCCACACGGTGTACGGCTACGAGGCCCTCGCCCGCGGCCCCGAGGGATCCGAGCTGTACTCGCCAGCGGCGCTCTTCGCGAGCGCCGAGGAGTATGATCTCCTCTTCCAGCTCGACTGCCTGTGCCGCCAGCGCGGCATCGACGGCGCCCGCGATTTCCCGCGCGAGTCGAAGCTCTTTCTCAACGTTCGGCCGACCACCATTCACGATCCGAACTTCCAGGCGGACCGCCTGGGCCAGACCCTCGAGAAGTGCAACCTGAGCCCGCGGGACGTGGTCTTCGAGATCTCGGAGCAGGAGTCGATCGAGAACTTCGCGATCTTCCGGGAGGTTCGCGACTACTACGGCAAGCTCGGCTTCGAGATCGCCCTCGACGACGTCGGCGCCGGATACGCCAGCCTCGAGTCGGTGATGGAGCTCGGTCCGGAGTACATCAAGATGGACAGGGCCTTCGTGGCCGGAATCGACGAGGACCCCATGCGGCAGGAACTCCTCCGCGCTCTCCAATCGATGGCGGAGAAGATCGGCGCCCGCATCATCGGCGAAGGCCTCGACACCCTGGAAGAGCTCGAGACTCTCGGACGGCTCGGGATCTCCTTCGGCCAGGGCTGGCTCTTCGGCAAGCCCCACCCGCTGCGCACGGACACGTAGGTCGGCGCCCTACCTCTCCACGCCCGCTGGCGCGCCTGGTGGCGGAAAGGGAAGGGAGCCGGCCAGGGAGTCGATCTTTTCCGGCGTGAAGCCGGGAAGGAAGAGCTCGTTGCTCTCCTTCCACTTCTGTACCTCGGCTTCGGCGTGCTGTGTCCGCTCCGGGCTCGTGCCTTCGTCCCGCGCGAGGTAGGTCGTCGTCGACGGGAAGGCGAATCCTGTCCCGCTCTCGGCGACGATGTCCATCAGCCGCAGGTGGAGATCCTCGGCGATGCCAAGGTACTCGCTGAAGTCCGTCGCCCGGACGTAGGCGAAGATGTCGATGTCGAGAGACGAGTCGCCGAAGTTGACGAACCGAACGCGCGCCGGATCCGGCACGACTTTTGGGTGCGAGTACAGCATCTTGCGAATCTCGACGAGCACGTAGCGAAGCTGGTCTGGGGTCGTCGCGTACAGAAGCCCCAGGCGTGGGCTGTACTTCATCATGTCCCGCTTCCCGAAGTTCTCGAGCTGTAGGGACGAGAACTCGGAATTGGGAATCGTGATGATGGTGCGTTCGAGGGTCCGGACGCGTGTCGAGCGCATGCCGATCTCCTCGACGGTGCCGACGCTGTCTCCGAAGCGACAGAAGTCTCCGACCTGGACCGGTCGGTCGGCGATGAGGGTGATGCCTCCGAAGAGGTTCTCGATCGTCTTCTGCGCTGCGAGCGCCACCGCCAGGCCGCCCACGCCGAGGCCCGCGATCAGCGCGGTGATGTCGAAGCCGAAGCTGTCGAGGGAGGCGAGCAGTGCCAGACCCACGATGACGACCTTGATGAACTTGCGGCCCATGGGAACCAGCGCCGTGCCGTCGGTGGCGCCCCGCCGCGAGAGACCATCTTGGACGAGGTCGGCCGCGACATCGATGAAGCGCAGGACCAGCCAGGTCGCCGCGACCAGCGAGTTCACCTTCACTGTATTCGTGAGGAATTCACGCGCCGGACTCGACAGCGACAACAGGGGCAGCGCGATGTAGAAGATCAGGCCGCCCGAAAGCAGGCGCAGCGGGCCGATCAGGGCGGCCAGTAGACGATCGTCGATCTCGGTCGTCGATCGCCCGACCAGCGGCCGCGCGAACAGGGCGAGGCCGCGCGCCGCGAACCACGAGGCCAGGAAGGCGACGAACAGCACCGCCAGCAGGCCCAGCCACTGCCACAACTGGATCTCGAGCATGTGACTCTCGAAGAAGACCGGTGGCAGCCACGCTCCGAGGCGTCCGTAGCCGAACTGTTCGTAGAGAGCGGGAATCTCCCGGACGGTCCGAGACGAGAACTTCCAGACCGACACGCCGTCGCCGCGAGGAACGCGGTCGAGGACGATGTCGACGGATTTGTCGTCGGCGTGGATCACGCCGACGAGGTCGCTGCGGGCGCGCAGACCGTCCGAGGAGAATCCACCTGCCTCGTCGCTGAGTTGGTCGGGGTCGATCCAGAGCTCGCGGTCGAGCAGCGTCTTGAGCTTGCGAGCCAGGGCAGGGCCGCGTTGGGCGCGCCGGCTCGTGGGGACGGAACCGAGGTGCAGGTAGTTGGCCGCGCGCTCGTAATCACCGTCCCGGCACGCGGTCAAGAATCCCATCACCGCACTTCGAGGGGTCCCCCGGTCGAACTCGTCCTGGGGCCCCGGGTCCTGCGTCGTGGCCTGCGGGAGGGATGCGGCGTCTTCCGTGCTCGCGTCGGCGATCGAAGCCAGCCCGATCACCGCCACGACGATCCACACGGCGATCGGACCGCGCGCGCCGTAAGACATCTTGCGGAGCTCCATCGGCTTTGCGTCCTCCATGTTGCGAACGCTCGCGTCGTCGGGAGAAAGGATGACGGCTCCTCTAGGAGAATCAATCGATTTGTCGCGGGAACGACCATCTGCCATCTTCGGGATCTCCGGAGCCCGACGCGCGCCCGGCAGACCTTCTCCCGGTGACGTTCGTTCGGCGGATGTCCAGAAGAACTTCTTCCGGGAGGAGCCAGACGGAGCGCCGATCTCGGAGAAGCTGTGCGGGGGGGCGATCGACGCCGGTCGCTGGCCGAGGCTTGCCGCGTACGTCCAAGGCCTCCACGCGCGGCCCTCCTTCAGGGGCATCCTGGAAGAGGAAAGGGCGGCCCTGCCGCACGAGAGGCGGGAGCCCCGTTATACTTTTCCCCAATCGAGATTGGGGGGAGCGATGGGTCGAATCATCGGATTCGCTCTCGCCGCCGTCTTCTTGGTGGCGGGATGTGTCGCAGTCTATCTCTACGATCGCGTCTTGACGCTCGAGGTGGCGACCGTCAGCGAGGACGTCTCGGTCATTCGCGGCCTCGGCGGAAACGTCGGCGTGCTCCGAACCGATGCAGGCGTCGTCGTCGTGGACACGATGACTTTCGTCATCCAGGGACGCCAGATCCGCGACATGGCGGAGCGGATCGGCGGCGGGCCGACACAGGCGATCATCAATACCCACTACCACCTTGATCACACCCATGGAAACCCCGGATTCGCCGCGGGTACCCGGGTCGTCTCGACACGCCGAACACTCGACTACCTGAACTTCTTCGACGTCGATTACTGGGAGGGGGGCCGCGAGAAGACGCTCCCCAATCTGACGTTCGACGGCCGCCACCAGATGCGCATCGGAGGCAAGAACGTGCGCCTCCACCACTTCGGCCGGGGCCACACCGGCGGCGATCTCGTGGTCGAATTCGTCGACGACCGCGTCATCCACGCCGGCGATCTGTTCTTCGACCACCAGTATCCCCGCATCGACCTGGAAGGCGGCGGCTCCGTCCCCGCCTGGGTGGCGACGCTCGACGAGGTCCTCGAACTCGACTTCGACCTCGTGATCCCGGGGCACGGGGCCGTCACCGACCGGGAGGGTCTCCGGGCATTCCGCGACTTCCTGGCAGACCTCTGGGTCCAGGTGGAGGCCGCCGCCGCCGCCGGCGACAGCCTCGAAGCGACCCTGGCGAAGGTGGATCTCCGACACGACGACGGCTACGAAGCCGTCTCGATCCCCTTCGTCTTCACCCGCGACCGGGATTCCGTGATCGCGACTGCGTGGCGGGAGGCAAGCGGATCCGTCTCCGCTGTCCACGTTCCCGAATCGCGGCCATGATAGGATGGGGCCAATGAACGAGCTCTTCGACATCACTGGCAAGGTCGCTCTGGTCACCGGCGGCTCGCGGGGAATCGGTCTGATGATCGCGCGTGGCTACGTGGAGGCCGGGGTCCGGGTCACCATCTCGTCGCGCAATCGCGAAGTCTGTGACGAGGTGGCGGCGGAGCTCTCCAAGGTCGGCACGTGCTTCTCGCTGCCGGCGGATCTCTCGAGCGAAGCCGAAGCGAGACGCCTGGCCGCTGAGTTCGTGGAGCGCGAGGGGAGTGTGGACATCCTCGTCAACAACGCCGGTGCGAACTGGGGTGAGCCCTTCGAGACCTACCCGGACGACGCGTGGGACAAGGTGCTCGCTCTCAACGTGAAGTCCGTCTTCCACCTCACGCGGGCCCTGGCGCCCGCCTTGGCGAAGGCCGCCACGGCGGCAGACCCGGCCCGCGTCATCAATGTCGGCTCCATCGACGGCATCCAGGTGCCCATCATGGAGACCTACGCCTACTCGGCCAGCAAGTCCGCCGTCCACCACCTGACCCGAACACTCGCCAAGAAGCTCGCACCGCAGCACATCACGGTGAACGCCATCGCACCCGGCCCCTTCGAGAGCAAGATGATGGCCAAGACACTCGATCGATTTCGCGACGCGATCGTGGCCTCGTGCCCCATGGGTCGGATAGGCGAGCCCGACGACATGGCGGGCATCGCGATCTATCTCGCGTCTCGTGCCGGTTCCTACGTCACCGGCGCGGTGATTCCGGTCGACGGAGGGATCGCGACCACCCGCTAGCGACGTGTTCCTGCGGGGCTACGTTTCCCGTCGTGAAGATTCGCGCAGCCGTCTGCTGGGAGGCCGGGAAGAAGCTCGAGGTCGAGGACGTCGACCTCGACGGGCCGAAGGCCGGAGAGGTGCTGGTCCGACTGAAGGCGACCGGGGTCTGTCACACCGACGCCTACACCATGAGCGGAAGAGACCCGGAGGGCCTCTTCCCGTTCGTTCCCGGGCACGAGGGCGCGGGCGTCGTCGAAGAAACCGGCCGTGGCGTGACTTCCGTCGCACCCGGAGACCACGTGATCCCGCTCTACATCCCGGAATGCCGCGAGTGCAAGTACTGCCTGTCTGGGCGGACGAACCTCTGCGTGAAGGTCCGCGCGACCCAGGGGCAGGGCGTCATGCCCGACGGTACGAGCCGGCTGTCCATTGGCGCAACGATGCTGCACCACTTCATGGGGACTTCTACCTTCGCCGAGGCGACGGTACTGCCCGAGATTGCGCTCGCGAAGATCCGCAGGGACGCCCCGTTTGACAAGGTCTGCCTGCTCGGCTGTGCCGTGACCACCGGGATCGGCGCGGTTCTCCACACCGCGAGGGTGGAGCCGGGTTCTTCCGTGGCGGTCTTCGGCCTCGGCGGTGTCGGCTTGTCGGTGGTTCAGGGCGCCGTCCTCGCTGGGGCCGAGCGGATCATCGGGGTCGACGTGAATCCCGTGAAGTTCGAACTCGCGCGCCAGTTTGGTGCCACCGAGTTCGTGGACCCGGCCGAGGTCGACGACGTCGTCGCGGCCATCGTCGACTCCACGGACGGCGGCGTCGACTACTCCTTCGAGTGCATCGGAAACGTCGACATCATGGGCCAGGCCCTGGCGTGTACGCAGCGTGGCTGGGGCGAGGCCATCATCATCGGCGTGGCGGGAGCGGGCGAGGAGATCCACGCGCGGCCGTTCCTGCTGGTGACCGGGCGATCCTGGCGGGGCACGGCTTTCGGCGGAACGCGGGGCCGCACGCAGGTTCCGCGGTTCGTCGACCGATACATGAATGGACGCATCAAGCTAGACGAGATGGTCGACGAGGTGATGCCCCTCGACGAGATCAACACGGCCTTCGACCGGTTGCGCGAGGGGCACGTCATCCGAAGCGTCATTCGCCTCTAGACGGAACGCAGCGCCTCGGCCGGCTCTACACGGGCGGCTCGCACCGCGGGGACCACACCCGCGACGATCCCCACCGCGACCAGCGAGACCACGATCACCGTCACCGTGAAGGGATCGAGGATCGGCATCGAGGTGAGCGCCCCGTCCTCGGGCGTGTAGCGCGCCGTCAGCTGGATCATTCCCACTCCCATGGCGGCGCCAGCGACCCCGGAGAGGCCGCAGACTGCCGTCGCCTCGGCCAGGAACTGTACGAAGATCTCGCGTCTCGACCCGCCGACCGCCTTGCGTAGCCCGATCTCGCTGGTTCGCTCTCCGACCACGACCAGCATGATGTTCATGACGCTCACGGCACCGACGAGCAGCGTCACGACCCCGGCAGACACGAGGAAGATCCGGAGTCCGAAGAAGACGCTGTAGATGATCTGCATCACGTCGTGGACGTTGAAGAACGAGATCGCGGAATCGACGTCCGGATCGAAGTGATGGTGCAGGCCCAGCACCTCCCGAACCCGGCGGGTGGTTCCCCCGCTCTCTTCGCGTGTCGTCGGCGCGAAGACGACCTGGGCGACGCCATCCCCGTGCTGCAGCAGGCGCTGGGCGGTCGAGTAGGGGATCAGCACGGCGTTGTCGTCCCGGCCGAGCCCACCGATGAGCTGCTCTCCCTTCTCACGGGCGACGCCGATCACGCGAAAACGGATCGACTCGATCTGGAGCGTTTCGCCGACGGCTGAGCGGAAGCCGAAGAGGCGCTCCGCGGCCGTGTGCCCGAGGAAGGCGACCCGGGCGCCGCGATCGACGTCCGTCTGCGAGACGAAGCGGCCGACGGCCACCGCGAAGTTCCGGATCTCCGAGGTCTGTGGGCTCACTCCCGTGACGTTCAGGAGCTTGGTCCGCCGACCCGAGCGCACCACCTGGGCCCACAGGACGGCATTCTGGGATGCAAGCTCGACCTGCAAGATGGTCGCGATGCGGTCGACGTCGTCGTTGTCGAGCTCGACCTGGCGCGCGCCGCGCTCGCCGACGCGGCTCTTGAGGATGGCTCCGGGCCACGCGATGACGAGCTTCGGACCGGTGGTCTCCAGCAGATGGGTGAAGTGTCGGTCCAGGCCCTCGAGTGACGCCGACAGGTAGGTGAGCATGAAGGAACCCCACAGGATTCCGAGCGAGGTCAACCCGAAGCGGAGTCCGTGGGCGCGCAGGCTCGAGAACGTTACGATCAGGAGGTCCACGTCCGTCACTCCATCCGCAGCGAGGCGGCGGGGTCGACGCGAGAGGCGCGCCAGGCCGGGACGACCCCCGCGACCAGTCCGACGCCGCCGAGGATCGAGAGGGCCAGCACGACGATCTCGGCGCGCAGCCGGGGGATCGGGATCAGGTCCGGCACCTCCAGGCTGCCCAGAAACAGACAGCCGCCGACACCCAGGGCGGCGCCCGCCAGGCCGCCCAGGGCCGTCACGGCGAAGGTCTCGACGAAGAACTGGGCGACGATGTCGCGCCGTCGCGCGCCGATCGCCAACCGGGTGCCGATCTCCGTGCGCCGCTCGTACACCGAATCGAGCATCATGTTGAGGACGCCGATCCCACCGATCAGCAGCGTCGCCGCGGCGAGCACGAACAGCAGCCCGCGTGTCTCCTCGAGCGGGAGCTTGTTCAACATCTTCAGGCTGCTCCAGATCGGGATCGCCTCTTCGTCCTGGGGTGGGACGCCGAGGCGATCGGCCAGGATCGACCGGACCTCGGCCTCCGTCTCGAAGAGCAGGCGGCGATCGGACAGCGTGTAGAGGATCTTCGTCACCACCAGCTCGTCCGTCCACCAACGGGGCCAGGTGGCCTGGAGCGTCGAGATGGGAATCCAGACATGCTCGTCGATCTCGAGGCGATCGCGGCTCAGCTGGGTCCCGACCTCCTCGAGCAGACCGACCACCCGGAAGGGCCGCCCGGCCAACCGGATCCAGCTCCCCACCGCGCCGCGGGGCCCCAGCAGCCGACGCCGCACCTTGTCGCCCAGGACGACCACGCGTCGGCGGTGGGAAACGTCGGATCGGGTGATCCCGCGCCCGGCGACGACCGAGACCCCCCGGATCTCCATCACCTCGGGCTCGATGCCGCGAACGTCGACGTTGAGGGCGCGCTGTCCGAAGGCCGCCGGCAGCATCTCCCAGGCTTCGCCACCGACGATCAGGGGCAAGCGGGCTCGCTTCCGCACCGCCGCGACGTCCTCCATCGTGTACCAGAGGTAGCGCCGGTCCATCGCGGGGGTGAACTCCTCACTGACTACACCGGTCCAGACCTCTCCCATGTTCTTGCCAGCGCGGAAGAAGCCCCGCTCGAGCATGACGACCACTCCTTCGCCCCAGCTGACGAGGAAGATCACCGCCGCGGTGCCCCAGGCCAGGCCGAAGAGGGTGAGCAGGGCGCGCACGCGGTGCGCCCGCAGCAGCCGCACCGCCTGGCGGACGGCTTCGGCACCGGGCGGGCTCACGCGGAGCTCTCGTCGTTCGCGATGCAGCCGTCGTGGATCGAGAGCTGGCGCTCGGCCTGGTTTCCGATCGTCGGATCGTGGGTCACGATCACGACGGTGTTGCCGTCGGAATGGATGTTCCGGAGCAGCTGGAGAATTTCGTTGCCGGTGGTGGTGTCGAGATTACCGGTTGGCTCGTCCGCCAGGACCAGGGCGGGGCGGTTGACGAGGGCCCGGGCGATCGCGACGCGCTGACGCTGGCCGCCGGAAATCT
>JBHHVG010000083.1:0-9672 GCA_046754165.1 Myxococcota bacterium | reverse complement strand
GCACCGGCGCGACGAGCTGCGCGCCTCGAAGATCATGCAGGAGCGCGCCAAATCGAACGAGAAGATCGAATTTGCCTGGAGCTCGCGGGTCGAGGAGATCCTCGGGGACGAGTTCACAACGGGTGTGCGGATCGCGGACGTCAACACCGGCGCCACCCGCGAAATCCCGGTCGACGCCGTGTTCCTGGCCATTGGGCACGAGCCCAACACGGCCTTTCTGAGCGGACTCCTGGAGCTCGACGGCGTCGGCTACGTCAAGGTGGAGGCCGGTACGACGCGGACGTCCGTGGAGGGCGTATTCGCCTGCGGAGACGTGATGGACCCGGTCTACCGCCAGGCGGTCACGGCTGCCGGATCGGGTTGCATGGCCGCGATCGATGCGGAGCGCTGGCTGGGAGCCTGACGCAAGACTGACGCGGTCTCCGAGGTCCGGTGCTTGCCCGGCTTCTCCGGAGGAGTAAGGTTTCAGGATGCGCCTCTCGCAAGCGAAGCTCGAGAGCTTGATCGCCCGTTCCACCGACATCGTGGTGGGAACCAGCGCAGCCGGCAAGGTGATCTACTACAACGACGGCGCCACCCTGAGTCTCGGGTATTCGGCGGAGGAGATCCTCGGTGAGTCCGTCGTGCGCCTGTACCCGGACCTCGGCGAGGCGAAGCGCGTCAAGCAGGCCATGCGCGACTCGGGCCACGGCGGTCGCGGCATCGTCGAGACCTTCCAGACCACCTTTCTCTCCAAGGACGGCGAGCGCATTCCCGTCGCGATCTCCGGCACCATCAGCTACGACGAGGAGACGGGCCAGGAAGACGGAACCATCGGCTTCGCGAAGGACCTGCGCGAGATCCTCCGCAAGGACCAGCTCGCGATTCTCGGAGAGGTCGCCGTCGGGCTGTCCCACGAGATCAACAATCCGATGTCGGTGATCCTCCACCAGGCCGAGCTGCTGGAGCGGGACATCGAGAACCTGGCCGGCGAATCCGACACCTCCGTGGAGTGCGAGCGGCTCGACGCCGTGCGGCGCGAGGTCGCCCGGGTGACGGCCATTCTCGGGCGGCTGGGTGAGATGGTCGAAACCGAGCATTACGAGACGGTCGAGTACGTCGGCCCCCTCAAGATGATCGACTTGCGCAGCGAGCGCGAGAAATCTCCGGCCATCGACCAGCGGCTCGAGGGCGTGCGCATTCTCGTCGTGGACGACGACCCGGGCATCTGCAGCACGCTCGATGAGCTGCTGTCCGCCTCGGGGTGCAAGGTCGAGACCGCGTGCAACGGCGCCGAGGGTCTCGAGAAGGTCGAATCGTCGGAGTTCGACGTCGTCTTGAGTGACGTCGTCATGCCCAGCATGGACGGCTACGAGCTCTACCAGGCGATTCGCGAGCGTCACCCGCAGCTTCCGGTGCTGATGATGACGGCCTTCCACTACGACAAGGATCACATCATCAAACGGAGCCGCCTGAAGGGCCTCGACGGCGTGATCTTCAAGAAGCCGATCGACCCGGTGAGGCTCTGCGAGGTCTTGTACGAGACGGTGACGAACGCCCGGCAGGCCGCCTCGGAGTAGCCCCACATCAGACCGGCCCCTCACCGCCGTGGCCCGCCGTGCGCGCGACACAGATCGCGTCGACCTTCTTCGCCCCGGCCCGGAGCAGGGCCTGCGCTGCCGCTGCCAGGGTGCTTCCAGTGGTGACCACGTCGTCGACCAGCGCAACGCGCGCGGGGACGACGCCGCCCGGCCGCACACGAAACGCACCGCGGACGTTCCGCCGCCGCTGCGTGCGGGTGAGTCCGGTCTGGCTGGCGGTATCGCGAACGCGTTCGAGAAGCACCGGATCGAAGGGCGTCGCGAACTCGCGGGCAACGCTGCGCGCCAGCAATGCCGCAGGGTTGAAGCCCCGCGAGCGCAGCCTCTTCGGATATTGGGGAACCGGAACGACGAGCTGCGGCGCCACCGCCGCGGCCCGCGCCGCCTCGCGGGCCAGGGAGCGCAGCACGCACAGCGCTGCCGGGTCGATCCCCGCCAAGCCCGGGCGTGGGTACTTGAAACGGCGCATCCATTCGATCGCGTCCCCCTCGTAGGCGACCGCAGCGGTGCACGAAGCGACGCCTCGCGGCGTCGGTTCGCGGGGACTGTGCCGCAGCCGGCCGGCGCAGCCGCTGCACAGGGCGTCTCCTCCCGTGACGGCTCGCTCGCAGCGACAGCAAACCGTGGGCAGCACCAGGTCCAGGAGTCCCTGTAGCAGCGCGCGCATCGGGTGTTCCCCGGGACCGGGGAGGAGATCAGGCCGGGACGATCAGCGTTCGTCCGGTCATCTCGCTGGGAACGGGGAGATCCAGCAGCTCGAGCACCGTCGGCGCGAGGTCCGACAAGCCGCCGTCGCGTAGGCCGCGGCCTCCGCCGTGGCGGTCGAGCCAGTAGATCGGAACCGGGTTGGTGGTGTGGGCGGTGTGGGGCTGTCCGGTCTCCGAGTCGACCATCTGCTCGCAGTTGCCGTGGTCGGCGGTGATCAACACGGCCCCGTTGTTCTCGAGGACGACATCGGTGATGCGCTGGAGGCAGGCGTCGATCGTCTCGACCGCCTTGACGGCGGCATCGAGCACTCCGGTGTGCCCGACCATGTCCGGGTTCGCAAAGTTCAGAAGCACGAAGCCGTAGCCGCCGTCGCGCACGCGCTCTAGCAAGCGGTCGGTGACTTCGAGCGCGCTCATCTCGGGCTTGTGGTCGTAGGTAGCGACGTTGCGCGGCGAAGGAATGAGCAGGCGCTCCTCGGCGGGGAACGGCTCTTCCTGCCCGCCGTTGAAGAAGAACGTCACGTGGGCGTACTTCTCGGTCTCGGCGATGCGCAGCTGCGAGAGCCCGGCAGCGGAGATTTCTTCGCCGAGAATTCGCCGGGTCGTGTGCCGGGGGAATGCCACGGGCAGGTCGAAGTCGGCGCGGTACTCGGTGAAGCAGACGAAGCGCGACAACTTCACGACCCGTGAACGCTCGAGCTCGGCACCGAGAGACTCGGGGTCGACCGAGGTGATCGCGTTGGTGAGTTCTCGCGCGCGGTCCGCGCGGAAGTTGAAGAAGATCACGGCGTCTCCGTCGCGCAGCGGGGCGCCCCCGTCGATCACCGTCGGGCGCACGAACTCGTCGCCCTCTCCGCGCTCGTAGCTCCTGGCTATCGCCGTCGAGGCGTCGGGCGCGCCGGCTCCGTCGCGGTCGACGATTGCGCGGTAGGCCTGGCTGATCCGGTCCCAGCGGTTGTCCCGGTCCATCGCGTAGTAACGTCCGGTCAGCGTCGCAACGTGCCCGCCGCAGCGTTCGAGGTGGGGCATCACCGCGGCGAGGAAGGCGGCGCCGGAACGCGGCGGTGTATCGCGACCGTCGAGAAACGCGTGCAGTGCGGGATGCACGTCCCGACTCTTGCACAGCGCGAGCAGCGCTTCGAGGTGGCTCAGATGGCTGTGCACGCCGCCGTCGGAGACGAGGCCCATCAGGTGCAGCGTGCCGCCACTCTGTGCCACGGCGTCCAGAGCCCCGCCGATGGCCTCGTTGCCCGCGAGTTCGCCACGGGCAACCGCAGCGTCGATGCGCGTCATGTCCTGTTCGATGATCCGGCCGGCACCCATCGTCATGTGGCCGACCTCGGAATTTCCCATCTGGCCCGGCGGCAGCCCGACGGCCTCGCCCGACGTGTCGATCCGGGCCGTCGGATAGCGCTCTCGCGCGGATCGGAAGAACGGCGTGTGCGCCACGGCCGTGGCGTCCGCGGGGCCGCCGTCGCCGATGCCGAAACCGTCCAGGACGATCAGCAGAACGCTGCGGCTCACGGTTGCGCCGCCAGGCGCCCGGAGCCGCCATCGAGATCGAGCCGGGGCGCGTCACTCCACAGGCGCTCGAGGTCGTACTCCTCGCGCATCTCGCGCTGGAACACATGGACGATGACGTCGACGAGATCGATCAGCACCCAGCGGCCCTCGCCATATCCCTCGACCCCGAGGGGCTTGCAGCCCTGCGTCGCCATCGTCTCGCAGATCGAATCGGCGATCGCGCGCGCGTTGCGGTCCGACGTGCCGGTAGCGATCACGAAGACATCCGCGAAGGACGTGAACCCGCTCACGTCGATCGCGACCACGTCTTCGGCCTTGCGGTCGAGGGCGGCTTCGGCGATGGACATGGCCTTGGAGAGGCGTTCGCTGCGGGTCATGCTCGTTGCGACCGCCCCTCGCTTCCGGTGTATGCCCCGCTCTTCGCGATGGCTTCGATTACGGCGTCGGGAATCAGATAGCGCACCGAGCGCCCCTCGCGCAGGCGTGCCCGCAGGTCCGACGACGAGACGTCGAGCTGCGAGATCGCGATCAGCCGGATCCAGGTCCCCGCCTCCCGGTGGCGGCCGGACAGCCCGTCCGGAGCGATGTCCACCACCTCCCGGAAGAGGTCCGGGAGCCACTCCGCGAGGGAGCCCTCGGCACCGGGCGGTCGCGAAGTCACCGCGAAGTTCGCCTGCGTGAGCAGCAGCTCTGGATCGCGCCAGCTGTCGAGCTCGACGAAGGCGTCATGGCCGATGATGAACACCGGCCGCTGCGGCGCCGTGCGCTGACCGATCGTGCGCAGCGTCTCGACGGCGAAGGACGGCCCCCCGCGCTCGACCTCGAGGGCGTCTACCTCGAAGCGCGGATTGTCCGCCACCGCGGCGTGGACCCAGGCGAGCCGGTCCCCTGCCGGGGCGATCGGATCGTTCCCGCTCGCGCGCTTGTGCGGCGGCTGGGCGCTGGGCACGAAGATGATGCGCTCGAGATCGAGGGCCTCGGCGACCTCCTCGGCGGCGCGGAGGTGCCCCACGTGGATCGGGTTGAAGGTGCCCCCGTAGACGCCGACCCGATCTGCTCGGGTCATTCGCGCAGCTGACCGTCGCCCCGGAGCACGAACTTGAGGGTCGTGAGGCCCTCGAGACCCATGGGGCCGTAGGCGTGGAGCTTCGACGTCGAAATGCCGATCTCGGCTCCGAGCCCCAGCCGGTAGCCGTCTGCGAAGGCGGTCGAGCAGTTCACACCGACGGTGGAGGAGTTCACGCGGCGCAGAAAGCTCTCGGCGTGGGCGTAGTTCTGGGTGAGGATCACCTCTGTGTGATCCGATCCGTAGGAGCGGATGTGCTCGATCGCTGCGTCGATGTCGTCGACCACCCGCACCGCGAGCACGGGCGCGAGGTACTCCTCGGCCCAGTCGCTCTCGCGGGCGGGAACCGCGTCTCCGAAGATCTCGCAGGTGCGCTCGTCGCCCCGCAGCTCGACGCCCTCCTCGTGCAGCGCCTTGAGCACGCAGGGCATCACGGTCTGGGCGGCATCGGTGTGGACGAGAAGTGTCTCGAGCCCGTTGCAGAGCGCCATTTGCGACAGCTTGGAGTCGCGCACGACGTCGACGGCCATGTCGGTTTCGGCGTCCGCATCGATGAAGATGTGGCACACGCCCGCGTCGTGCTTGATGATCGGGATGCGTGACGTCTCGGTGACCTTTCGGATGAGTCCAGGACCGCCGCGCGGAATGACGAGATCGACGCAGCGGTCTTCGCGCAACAAGTGGTCGATGGCCTCCCGGTCCGTCTGCGGAATGATCTGGACGGCGTCCTCGGGAAGCCCGGTGTCGCGCGCCGCGGCGCGCAGCTCCTCCGCCAGGGCGAGGTTCGAGTGGATGGCCTCGGACCCGCCGCGCAGGATCACCGCATTTCCGGATTTTACGCACAGCGCCGCTGCATCCACGGTGACGTTCGGGCGCGATTCGTAGATGATTCCGATCACGCCCAGCGGGATGCGCATCCTCCCGACCCGCAGGCCGTTCGGCCGTACCGCGCTGGACTCGACGCGCCCGACCGGATCTTCCAGCGCGGCCACGTCGCGCACGCCGGCCAGCATGTCGCTCCACTTGGCGTCGGAGAGCTCGAGGCGCCGAACCATGGGAGCCTCGACACCCGACTCCTCGGCCCGGCGCAGGTCGCGCTCGTTCTCCGCGCGAATCGCGGGACGCGCCGCCTCGAGGCGTTTCGCGGCGCGCAACAGCCAGGCGTTCTTCTCGGCGCCGGGCAGCTCTGCGAGCCGCTCACCGGCCGCGCGCGCGCGCAGCGCCATGTCGTGGATCTGTTCCTGGAGGCTCATGCCGTGCCGCCCGGTTCACTGGACTCACTCGACTCACCCGATTCTCGCGACTCATCCGGAGACCGAGCGCCATCGGGGTCGTCGAGCACGACGAGATCATCTCGATGGATCACCTCGTCGCCGTTGGAATATCCTAGCACCTGCTGGATGTCGGCCGTCGCCGCGCCGGCAATCCGACGGATGTCGCCCGAGGAGTAGGCGACCAGCCCGCGGGCCAGCTCACGGCCCTCGGCGCTGACGCAGTCGACCGCCTCGCCGATTCCGAAGTCGCCGCGTACCTCGGAGATTCCGGCCGGCAGCAGGCTCTTGCCCCGCTCCTCGATGGCGCGCACGGCCCCCGCGTCGAGCACCAGCCGCCCGCGGGTCCGCGTGGTGAAGGCGAGCCAGTGCTTGCGGCTGCTGAGCCGATTGCCCGCGCGAAAGATCGTCCCGATGGCCTCGCCCTCAGCGGCGCGAACGATGACGTCCTCGGTCTCGCCGTTGCAGACGATCGTGGACGCGCCGCAGCGCCGGGCGGATTGTGCCGCTTCGAGCTTGGTCGTCATACCCCCGCGGCCGAAGGCGCTCGATGAGCCCAGCGCCGCTCTCTCGACTTCGGGCGTGACCGCGTCGATCACGTCGAAGAGGGCGGGCGTCTGTGCGGCGTCGATCGGCGGCGTGACGTAGAGCCCATCGACGTCCGTGAGAATGATCAACAGGTCGGCGGCCACGAGATTCACCACCGTTGCCGACAGGTTGTCGTTGTCGCCGAAACGGATCTCCTCCGTCGCCACCGTGTCGTTCTCGTTGACGATCGGAACCGCGCCGATGCGCAGCAGGGTGAGCAACGTGTGGCGCGCATTCAAGAAGCGCTCGCGTTCCTCGAGACCGCCGCGCGTGACGAGGATCTGCCCGACCTGGAGCCCGCGGCGGGAGAAGTGCTCCTTGTAGCGCTCGATGAGTCCGATCTGTCCGATGGCCGCCGCGGCCTGTTTCTCGGGAATGGAGGCGCTGGGGTGCTTCCAGCCGAGCTCTCGGCTGCCGATGGCGATCGAGCCCGAGGACACGAGGACCACTTCTCGCCCGCGGTCGAGGAGCGCCGCGATCTGCCGGGCGATGTCCGCAAAGGTGCGGTCGCGCAGCGCGCCATCCCGGGTGAGGACGCTGCTGCCGACCTTCACCACGATGCGTCGGGCGTACGCCACCCAGTCGCGTCGGAGGGTGCCTTCGCTCACGACACGTGCTCCCGCTGGGTCGCAGCGACCTCGTCGAGGCTGCGGACCATCTCCACCAGGAGCTCCGACAGCCCCTCGCCGGTGACGCCGGAGAGGAAGCGCACGCGGATGCCGCGGCGCTCGAGCTCTCCGATCGCGGGGGCCAGGGCGTCGCGGTCGGCGACCAGGTCGATCTTGCTGAGGGCGACGATCTCCCGCCGCGTGAGCAAGGCCGGCTCGTAGCGGCCCAGCTCGTTGCGGATCGCGTCGTAGCCTTCCACGAGGTCGCGGCCCTCGAGTGCCATGGCCCCGGCGTCGAGCAGATGGACGAGCACGCGGGTCCGCTCCACGTGTCGAAGGAACTGGAAGCCCAGGCCGACGCCCTCGCTGGCCCCCTCGAGGAGGCCCGGGATGTCCGCGACCACGAAGCGGCGGTCGCCGACCTCCGCCACGCCCAACGCCGGAATCAGCGTCGTGAAGGGATAGGCGGCGATGCGCGGCCGCGCTCCGGAGATCCGGGACAACAGTGTCGACTTGCCCGCGTTCGGAAAGCCGACCAGGCCGACGTCGGCGAGCATCTTGAGGGCCAGACGCAGCCTGCGGAGCTGCCCGGGCTGGCCGCGCTCGGCGAAATCCGGGGCCTGCCGCGTGGGCGTGGCGAACTGCGAGTTTCCGCGGCCGCCGCGGCCGCCCTTGCCCACGACGAAGGATTCGTCGTCGGCCTTCAGATCCGTCAGCAGCCTCTCCACGCCGTTCTCGTCCACGTCGAAGACCAGCGTGCCGACCGGCACGCGGATCACGCTGGGGCGACCGTTGCGTCCGTTCTTGTTGGCGCCCGCGCCGGGGAGTCCGGACTCGGCACAGACGACCCGACGGATGTGCTGTTCGTTGAGCGTCGCGAGGTTGCGGTCGGCCGCGACCTCGACGTTCCCGCCGCGCCCGCCATCGCCGCCATCCGGCCCGCCGAAGGGGGCGAACTTCTCCCGCCGAAAGCTGACGCAGCCGTCTCCGCCATCGCCTGCTTCGATGGAAATCGACAACTCGTCAATGAAGGTATCGCCCGACTTCATGAGACCGCCCCGCCGTCGCTGGCGGGAGCGCCCGAACGGCGAGTGGAGAGAGCCGCGCTAGGCGTCGACCCGGGCGACCACGCGGCCGCGAGACTTCGGATAGCTGACGGTGCCGCCGCACTTCGCGAACAGCGTATAGTCCTTGCCGAGTCCGACATTGGGTCCCGGGTGGATCCGGGTGCCGACCTGGCGAACGAGAATCGCGCCGGCCTTGACCCGCTGACCGCCGAACACCTTCATGCCGCGCCGCTGGCCGTTGCTGTCTCGACCGTTGCGCGAGCTTCCCTGTCCCTTCTTGTGTGCCATCGCTCAGGCCTCGATTCCTTCGACGCGAACTTCCGTGAAGTACTGCCGATGTCCGGCCTTTCGACGGGAGCCCTTGCGCCGCTTCATCTTGAACACGGTGATCTTCTCGCCGCGCCCCTGGGCCGTGATGACGCCGACGACCTTGGCGCCCTCGACCAGCGGCGTGCCGATGCGGGCAGCGCCGTCACCTGCGACCAGGAGGACCTCGTCGAGCTCGATGCGATCGCCGACCGCGCCGTCGAGCTTCTCGACGCGCACGGCATCCCCCGGCGCGACCCGGTGCTGCTTTCCGCCGCTGCGGACTACCGCGTACATCAGGACTCCTCGCGCTCGTTGGAAGCGGGCAGTATCGGGCTTTCCGCTTCCACGTCAAGCATTTCCGCCACGGGCGCTGCCGTCGCCGCGACCGCGCCGGGGGCGATCTCGCCCGGCGGCGTCGCCCCGGGCGCGTCTCCCCCCCCCGGGGAGAACGCCGTCCTCGAAGAGATCGCCCGCAGCCTCCGGGGCGTCCAGCGCTGGGACCGGCGCCGCCTCGACCGCTTCCCCCGTCTCCACGGCGATGGGGGTCTCCACCGCCTCGCTCTCCGCCACCAAGGCCATCTCCGCCGTCTCGCTCTCCGCAGCCTCGCTCGCCTCCGCCGCGGGGCTCTCCGCCACCTCGGCCGTCTCCGCCGCCCGCTCGGAAAGCCAGTTGAGCTCCAGCGAGACCGGCGGACCCTCGTCCAGTGCCTTCACCTCGAACTGCTCCTGGTGCAGGCCGGGCCTGGCCCGGATCTCGATCTCCCGGCCGAGCTCGGCGGTGAGGTCCGCGCGCGCCCGGCGGGCCGCGCCGAGCAGCACCTCGGCCACCTCCGGGTTCACGGTCACGGCGATCTGGCGCCCGCAGAAACGCGGGAGATCCTTGCGGATCTCCCGCAGCACCTTGTAGGCCACGCTCTCGCTCGAGAGCACGTAGCCGCGGCCTTCGCAGTAG
>JBHHVG010000082.1:0-9711 GCA_046754165.1 Myxococcota bacterium | reverse complement strand
GCGACGCGAGGAGGTCTGGGACGGGCTTCACGTAGACCTGCTGGTGCCCGGCGATGGCGTCGGCGCGCAGGGCCATCACCTCGCCGCGCACGTCGGCGAGCACGAGCACCGTGATGTCCCGCTCTCCCTCGTCGGGCTCCAACGAGAAGGCGCGCACCAGGTCGATCACCGGGACCGGCTCGTCGTCGATGAGCGCGAAGGTGTCGCGCCCGCTCCACTCGATCAGCACCGTCGGAACCTCGACGATGCGCTCGACCTTGGCGATCGGCACCGCCACGTTGGCCTCCCCCAAACGCAGCAGCAGCACGCGTTGCACCGCCGCGGTGATGGGCACCACCAGGGTCATCGTCGTGCCGCGGCCGGCCTCGGTCGCCAGCTCGACCTGGCCGCCCAGCGATTCGATGGTCGCGCGCACGGCGTCCATGCCGACGCCGCGGCCGGAGATGTCCGAGACGCGATCCGCCGTCGTGAGCCCCGGGTGGAAGATGAAGGCCGCGACGGCCTCCGGCGGAAGATCTTCCGCGAGGTCCGCGTGGACGATGCCGGCCTTCACGGCCCGGGCGCAGAGGTGATCGAGGTCGATGCCACCGCCGTCATCGCTGACGACGATGTGGATGCGGTCCTTCTCGCGGGACGCGTCGACGGTGATGCGGCCAATCTCCGACTTGCCCGCCGCCAGGCGCAGCTCCGGCGCCTCGATGCCGTGGTCGACGGCGTTGCGGAAGAGGTGCACCAGCGGGTCGCTCAGGCGGTCGAGGATCGAGCGGTCGAGCTCGATCTCCGCGTTGCGGACCTCGACCTCCACGCGCTTGCCAGCGCGCCTGGCGATTTCGCGCGCCATGCGCGGCAGCGGCTCGACGATGCGCTGGAGCGGCGCGGTGCGCAGCTCGAGGGCCCGGCGCTGGAGGTCGCCGATCGCTCGGTCCATGCGGTCGAGCCCGACGGTGACGCCCGGCGAACCCGTGGCGCCGCCGTTGTCCGCGACGGTGCGCAGGTGGCTCGAGCTGAGGATGACCTCGCCGACGGTGCCGAGAAAGCGGTCGAGGGTCTCGGTGCGGACGCGCAGGGAGGGGGGCGGACCGGGGACCGAGGCCTCCGGCGAGGCGGCGGGGGACGTCGCCGGGGGCTCTACGGATTCAGGGCTTTTTTTTTCCGCGCGTCCGTGGTGTCCGGCGCGGGGACCCCATCGGCGGCGGCCAGGAAGGCGCTCACGGGCTCCGCGTCGAGCCCGGGCGCGTCGCCGGTCTCGCGCACGGCCGACACCATCGACTCCAGGGCATCGAGGCCGCGAAACAGCAGCGTCATCTCGGCGGCGGAGACCTGGCCGGTCTCGCGCACCGCCGTCATGCGGTCTTCCATCCGGTGCGAGACCTCGGTGATGGCGTCGTACTCGAGGGAGGCCGCCATGCCCTTGATCCCGTGGGCCATCCGGAACACCACGTCGATCGCTTCGGCGTTCGAGACGTCCTTCTCGAGCGCGAGCAGGGCGCCGCTCATGTCCGAGAGGTGCTCCGTCGCCTCTTCGATGAAGACGTTGCGGTACTTGCTGAGGTCCAAGCTCATTCGTCCTTTTCGAGCACCTTCTTCAGGGTCTCGAGCACCGACGCCGGCTTGAAGGGCTTGACGATGAAATCCATCGCCCCGGCCTGCATCGCCTCGGTGACCAGGGTCTCCTGGCCCAGGGCGCTGCACATCACGATCTGCGCCGTCGGGTCGAGCTCGACGATCCCGCGCACGGCGTCGATGCCACTGCGCCGCGGCATCACGATGTCCATCGTGATCACGTCTGGATGAAGCTCCTTGAACTTCTCGACGGCTTCGATTCCGTCGGAAGCCTCTCCACACACCTCGTGTCCCTCTGCCTCGACGATCTCGCGGATCATCTGCCGCATGAAGGACGCATCATCCGCTACCAGGATTCGCGCCATTTCGTCTGCCCCTTCATTGGATCGGGCCGGCTCCGGCTGCACGCCGGATCGGTCCGCTCGTCCTCAGTCCGTTTCGCCCCGCGTTCGATCGACCGCAGCGGCCGCCGTGGCCACCAGCCGTGCCGGGTCCAAGATGTTCGCCAGGCGGCCGCCGATCAATCGCCGCTCCGCCACCGGGTCTGCCGTCCGCGACACCGCCCGCGGCCCGCTGACGAGACCCAGGATCTCGTCGACGGGCAGGCCCAGGCGTGCCTTGGCCATCGGGCCGTCGCTGACGACCACCACCTGGGCCGGAGACTTCGACTCGGCGCCCGCGACGCCGAGCAGCGCGTCGCTGCGCAGTACCGGCAGCGCGTCTCCGTGGAAGTTGATCACGCCGCCGATCCGCGCGGGCAGCGTCGGCACGGCGGTGAGGCCATCCTCCACCTCGGTGACCTCCACGACGGCCGAGATCGGCAGCGCGTAGAGCGCCTGGCCGATCTCGAAGGTCAGCAGCCGTTCGTCGAGCTCCGCCGAAGCCATCGCCGCGCTCATGCCTCCGCCTCCTTCTCCTGCGGCGCAGCCGAGCGGTCGCCGGTCTCGAAGCGCCGCAGCATCCCGCGCTGGTCCTCGGCGAGGTCCGTCAGCGACTTCGACGCGCTCACCATCTCGTCCATCAGCCGGTCCTGGCGCTGGGTGGACGCCACGACACCGTCGATGGCCTCGGCGTTGCGAGCAGCCACCCGCGCGATCTCGTCCATGGAGCTCACCATGCGCTCGACGTCCCGGGTGTGGGTGTCGGCGCCGTGGAAGATCTCCTCAGCCTTGGTCGCCGCCTCGCTCACCGCGGCGCGGATGTGAGTCAGCGAGCTCGCGATGGTGTCGACGTCGTCGCGCCCCTCGGCCACCACGGTGCTCGACTCGCGCATCTCATCGGCGACCTCCGCCGTGTCGGTCTGGATCTCGTGCACGAGCTTCGAGATCTCCTCGGCGCTGCGGCTGGCGCTCTCCGCGAGCTTGCGGATCTCGTCGGCGACGACGGAGAAGCCCCGCCCGGCCTCGCCCGCTCGCGCCGCCTCGATCGAGGCATTGAGCGACAGCAGGTTCGTGCTGTGGGCGACGCTCGTGATGAACTCGGTGATCTGCTGGACGTTGCGGCTCTTCGACTCCAGCTCGAAGACCCGCGCCACGGACTTCTCGACCCGCTCGAAGACCATGCGCATCTTCTCGATCGCGAGGCGCGTGACATCGACGCCGGAGTTCGCCTTCTGGTTCGCCTCGGCGGCGAATCCGAAGGCGTCGCGGGCGCGGTCGGCGTTGAGCTCGATGGTCGAGGAGATCTCGTGGATCAAGCGGTTGGCCTCGAGCAGCAGGTTCTGCTGCTCGGAGACACTGCGCGCCAGGTTCGCGACCGAGGCCGAGGTCTCCTGGTTCTCGCTGCTCTGCTTCTGGGCAGTGCGTGTCACCTCGTGTGCCGCCGTCGACACGCGGTCGGCGGTCGACTGCACGTTCTCGACCAGCTCGCCCAGGCTCGCCGCCATCGCGAGAATCGCGCCGGCCAGGTCGTCGGTCTCGTCCGGAAAGCGCGGCTCGGTCGACAGGTCGAGGGTCGCCGCCAGATTGCCGCGGCTGATGCTCTCGGTGACACCGCGGAGCCCCTGGAACTTCTGCGCGAGGTCGTGCGACAGGAAGAAGCCGATCACTCCGCCGACGCCGAGCGCCACGAAGAGCGACACCCACGGCGCCACGTCGATCCCGCTCCGCAGCAACAGGGTCGGAAACACCGCGACGACTGCGCCGACGATCACCGACCCGAGCGCGAACTTATGCGTTAGTGCAACTCGCACGCGTTTCGTATCGGATCTCGGCGGCCACTTCTTGACGCGGGCAGATCGGCAGAAAGCCTCCACGAAGCGGCAGCTTCCGCCGCAAGTGGCGCGGCGTTCAGAAGTGCCGCCAGCCCCCGCCGAGGGGCCGTCCGGCCGCAGCGGCAGCGGGGACGACCCGGCCGATCTCGCTCACCGACACACCCAGGCGTCGCCCCAGGGCGGCGGCGGACGGCGAGCGGCCGCGGACGGTGAAGAGCAGCTCGTAGTCCTCACCGCCGCAGAGCAACAGCGCCTGCGGGTCGACCCCGAGCGCGGCGCAGGCGGACGTGAAGCGCGGCGGCCGCGGCAGGGCCGCCAGGTCGAGCTCCGCCGCCAGACCGTCGGCCTCCAGCAGGTGGGCCAGGTCCGCGCGGAGGCCGTCCGAGACGTCGATGCAGGCGCGGACGGCCCGCAGGCGCGCCAGCGCCCGGCCCGCCGCCAGGCGTGGGGTCGGCGTGTGGCGGAGCGGGCGGCCGCGGCGCTCGGCGCGGGCCAGGGCCAGGGCCGCGGCCCCCAGACGGCCGGTGACGCAGATCCGGTCGCCGGCCGCCGAGCCACCGCGGGTGAGCGCCCGGCCCCGAGACACCGCGCCCAGGGCCGCCAGGGTGAGCGACGTCTTCCGCGCGGCCGTCACGTTGCCGCCGACCAGCGGGCAGCCGTGGGCCGCGGCCTCGTGCAGCAACCCCGCCACCAGTCCATCGACCCGCTTCACCGACAGGCTCGGCGGCGCCGCCAGCGCCGCCGTGAAGCCGAGCGGCCGCGCGCCCATGGCGGCCAGGTCGGAGAGGTTCGCCACGAGGGCGCGCCGGCCGATGTTGCGCGCGCTCTCCGTCTGCCAGCGGAAGTGGACGTCCTCCACGGCGGCGTCCGTCGTGAGCACGACATCCTCGCCGGGGCGCGCCCGCAGCACGGCGGCGTCGTCACCGACGCCGATCACGACAGCGCTTCCCTGTCCGCGCCGGCGCACCGCGCGCTCGATGCGGCGAATCAGGCGGAACTCTCCCAGCTCGCGCAGCTCCATGCGCGGCAGCCTAGCGCGCCCGAAAGAGGGGGTGTAAGGAGGCGCACCTCCCGAAGGGACGCAGCGCCGGGGGAGTCAGTCCTTCAGGAAGGTGCCGGTCGCTCCGTGGGCCGGCGTCGAGGTGTGGGGCTTGCTGCGTTTGCGCCGCGGGGGCGGCTGATCGAGGGCGGCTTCGAGGACTTCTTCCATCGTCTCGACCGGAATGAAGGTGACCTTGCGCTTCAGCTCCTTGGGAATGTCGCGCAGGTCGCGCAGGTTCTTCTTGGGGATGATCACGCGGCGGATGCCGGCGCGCAGGGCGCCCAGCGCCTTGTCGCGCACGCCGCCGATGGGCAGCACGCGGCCGCGCAACGTCACCTCGCCGGTCATGGCGACCTCGGCGCTCACCGGCTTCTGGATCACCAGCGAGATCACCGCCGTGGCCATGGCGATGCCCGCGGACGGCCCGTCCTTGGGGATCGCACCGGCGGGAACGTGGATGTGCACCTCGTGGCGGCCGAAGAGCCCCTCGTCGTAGCCCAGCGCCGCAGCCCAGCCGCGGGCGTAGGTGAGGGCCGCCTGCCCGGACTCCTTCATCACGTCGCCGAGCTGCCCGGTCAGCACCAGGCCCTCGCCGCGGGTCATGGTGGCCTCGATGGTCAGCACCTCGCCGCCGGCCTCGGTCCAGGCCAGGCCGTTGGCGAGCCCGATCTCCCCGCTAGAGGAAGGCTCGTCGGCCAGGTACGGCGCCGGGCCCAGGATGCGCGCCAGCGAGCGGCGCGTGATGGCCGCCGCGGACTCGTCCCCCTCGGCCGCGCGCCGGGCGACCTTGCGGCAGATCGCCGCGATCTGCCGCTCGAGATTGCGAACCCCGGCCTCGCGGGTGTAGGCGGTGACGATCTCGAGCAGCGCCGCCGGCGACCAGGTCAGCCGGTCTGCGGGCAGCCCGTTCTCCTCGACCTGGGTCGGAACCAGATACGAGCGCGCGATCTCGACCTTCTCCTCCGGCGTGTAGCCGGCGATCGGGATCACCTCCATGCGGTCTCGCAGCGGGCTCGGGATGGGGTCGAGCTGGTTGGCGGTGGCGATGAACATCACATTCGAGAGATCGAACGGCACGTTCAGGTAGTGGTCGCTGAAGCTGCCGTTCTGCGCGGGGTCGAGCACCTCGAGCAGCGACGACGCCGGATCCCCGCGGAAGTCGCTGCCGAGCTTGTCGATCTCGTCGAGCATGAATACCGGGTTGTTGGTCCCGGCGGTCTTGCAGCCCTGGATGATGCGGCCGGGCAGCGCGCCGACGTAGGTGCGGCGGTGTCCGCGAATCTCGGCCTCGTCGCGCACGCCGCCGAGGGACATGCGCACGAACTCGCGGCCCAGGGCGCGGGCGATCGAGCGGCCGAGGGAGGTCTTTCCCACGCCCGGCGGGCCCACGAAGCAGAGGATCGGCCCGCGCGAATCGCCGCGCAGCTTGCGCACGCCGAGGCGCTCGAGGATGCGGTCCTTGATGTCCCGCAGGTGCGCGTGATCCTCGTCGAGGATCTCCTGGGCCTTCGCGAGGTCGAGGCTGTCGGTGGACTCGGTGCTCCACGGCAGCTCGACCATCCAATCGAGGTAGCTCCGCACCACCTGGGCCTCGGGCCCGTCCGGGTGCATGCGCTCGAGGCGGTGCAGCTGCTTGATCGACTCGGCGTGGGCCTCCTGGGACATGCCCGCCTCCTCGACCTTGAGCCGGTACTCCTCCGCCTCGTCGACGCGCGGGTCGGAATCGCCGAGCTCCGCCTGGATGGCCCGCAGCTGCTCGCGCAGATAGTGCTCGCGCTGGCTTCGCGTCATCTCGTCGTGGGCCTGGCTCTGGATCTCGGCCTGCACCGTGGTGACGTCGAGCTCGCGGCGCAGCAGCGCGCCGACCCGGCGCAGCCGCGCGAGCGGATCGACGATCTCGAGGATCTCCTGGGCCTCCGAGGGCCTCAGCTTCAGGTTCGAGGCCACCAGGTCCGCCAGCCGCCCGGCCTCGTGCACGTTGGCCGTGATCGACAGCACCTCCGGCGGCAGGTTCTTCAGCGGCAGCAGCTCTTCCACGCGGCCGCGCACCGAGCGCACCAGCGCCTCGGCCTCGACGCTCCAGTCCATCTCCTGATCCGAGGGCATGGGCGTGACGCGGGCCCAGGTCGCGCGCTCGTGATCGACGAACGACTCGATGTTCGCCTTGGCCAGGCCCTGCACCAGCGCCTTCACGCGGCCGTCGCCCAGGCGCTGGATGCGCATCACCATCACGACGGTACCGACGCGGTAGAGGTCGTCCGGCTCCGGGTCCTCGATCCCCGGGTCGCGCTGGGCCGTGAGCAGCAGCAGGCGGTCGCCGACCAGGGCGTCCTCGATGGCGGCAATCGACCGCTCCCGCGCGACGAAGAGCGGCAACACCATGTAGGGGAAGACCACCATCTCGCGAAGCGGCAGGATCGGCAGCTCGTCGGGGACCGTGAACTCGGGCAGGGAGTCCTTCATGCCCCCTGTTTCGACGCCGGGGAAGCCCAACTTGAGGACGCCGCCCGAGGAACGCCGGCGCTCAGTTGACCTGTGAGAGATGGCCTCGTTCGACGGTCAACAGGTACGGGCGCTTGTGCGCGTTGCCGTCGGCGCTCATGCGCAGCGCGCCGGAGACCCCGGGATACGCGCGGGTCGCCAGCACCGCGGCGCGCACGTCTTCGCGCGCCTCGTCTCCGCGCGCCATCGGGATCAGCGCGAGGTTGGCCGCGTCGAAGGCCAGGGCGGCGAGGGAGTCGGGCTCGGCGTCGAAGGTCGCGCGGTAGCGGTCGTCGAAGTCCCTCACCTGCGCGAGCGGACTGTCGGCGTAGTACGGGGCGGTGAAGAGCGCGCCGCTGACGTGGTGGCGGCCGATCTTCAACAGGTCCGGGTGGTACCAGCCGCTGGCGCCGAGCAGCTGGGCGCCGACCACCTCGTGGAAGGCGAGCTGCGGCGCGATCAGCACGACCTTCTCGTGGGACTCGGGGACGAACAGCGCGTCGAAGTCGACGATGGGCGGCAGCGCGTCGCCGCTCTCGGTCGTGAGTGCGCGGGCCTCCTCGCGCAGCGTGAGCGCCTCGTCCGGCGGCAGGCGGCGCGCGCGCTTCAACATGCCCTCGCGCTCTTCGATGGCCTCCTTCTCCGCGATGGTCAGCAGCTCGTAGCCCACGAGGCGGCGGATGGGATCGGCGAAGTCGGTGGCCTCCGGGTCGTAGGACGCGATGGCGACCACGTGCCCGCCCTGGGCCTCCACCGCGTCCCAGAAGAGCCCGCGCAGGCCGCGGCCGTAGGCGTCGCGCGGATAGAGGATGGCGAAGCGGCGGAAGCCCAACGCGTTGACGGCGTGATCGACCAGGACCTGGGCCTCCTGGGTCGGCTGGGTCCGCACCCGGAAGACGTGCGGGCGCCCCTCGGCCACTTCCTTCTGGGCCGTGAGCGCGATCAGCGGAATGCCGGCGAACTCGGCGGCGGCGGCCGCCGCCTCGCACTCGCCCTTCAGCAGCGGCCCGATGATGGCGGACACGGAGTCGTCGAGGGCGAGCTCGCGCACCGCCGCCGCCGCGCGTTCGGGGCGCCCGGCCGAGTCGCGAATCACCAGGTGGGCCGCGGCGCGAGAGCGCTCGTCGGACAGCTCGTCGAAGACGCCCGCCGCCAGCAGGACGCCGTTCAAAGCCTCCTCGCCGAAGCGCGCGAAGCGGCCCGAGAGCGGCAGCACCACACCGAGGGTGCCGCGGGCCAGGGAGGTCTGGGGCAGCCCCGCGCCCGCGACCTCGGCGAAGGTCGGCAGCTGCTGCGGCGCCGCGCCACCGGCGAGCGCCAGCACGATGCGCTCGCCCATCAGCTCGCGCGCGCGCGCGGTGCCCGGCGTCTCCGGGTAGGACGCCGCGCGCTTCCAGGCCTTCTCGGCGCCCTCGACGTCGCCGGCGTCGAGGGCCAGCGATGCGCGCTGGAGCAGCAGGCGGGCCGACGGGATCTCCCGGCCGATCTGATCGACGGCGCGGTCGACGCTGTCCTCGTCGAGCCCCGCCACCAGCTCGTCGATCTCGACGTCGATGAAGGCGACCCCCTGCTCCTCGGGCTCGATCACCCGCAGGCGCGCCAGCCAGCGCAGCTTGGCCACGGGGTCCGGCGCCGCGCTCGCGAGCAGCCGGTAGGCGGTGCGTTTGTCCTCGCTCTTCAGCCGCGAGACGCGAACCCGGCCGAGGGCCTGGGTGGCGGCCGCGGGATCGCCGCGCGCGCGCTCGATCTCGGCGATGCTACGCCGCGCGGCGTCGGCCAGCTCGTCGCGCGGGTGGTCGTCGACGAGGCGCTCGTACCAGACGAGGGCCTCGTCCGGCGCCTCGCGCGCGAGCGCGAGGTCGCCGAGGCGCATCTGCGCCTTCGGCAGCAGGGAGCTCCGCGGCCAGCGCTGCACGAAGGCCGCGAAGCCGCGCTCGGCGCCCGCGAGATCGGACTCGGCCAGCGACCGCGCCGCGTGATAGGCGCGCCGCTCCTCTTCGGAGACCGGCACCCGCGAGATCCCGCTCGACCCGGCGCATGCGAAGAGCAGCAGCGCGGCCGCGCACAGCGCGGCCCCCGCTCGCTCCAGTCGCTGCTCGCACGCCCCCATCGTGTCGTGGACGCTCGGTCATTCGAAGAGATCGCGCAACTTGTCGAGGAAGCCCTTGGTCACCGGCGACACCTCGGTGTCGGACTCCCGGGCGAAGGTCTCGAGCAGCTCGCGTTGCCGGGCCGTGAGCTTCGCGGGCGTCTCGACGAAGATGTGCACCAGCTGGTCGCCCCGCGCTGCGGAGCGCAGCGTCCGCAGCCCCTTGCCGCGCAGGCGCATCACCTTGCCCGACTGGATTCCCTGGGGAATCTGGAGCGTCACTTTGCCCTCGACGGTGGGCACCTCGATCTCGGCACCGAGGGC
>JBHHVG010000081.1:0-9766 GCA_046754165.1 Myxococcota bacterium | reverse complement strand
GCTCGCGCGCGAGCTCGCGCGGATGAACCTCTCGCTCAACATCTATACCCAGTGGTACTGGAAGATCGACCTGCACAACCTGTTCCACTTCATCTCCTTACGCGCCGACGCCCACGCGCAATACGAAATCCGGGTCTATGCGGACGCCATGGCCGAGACCGTGAAGCGCTGGGTGCCGAAGGTCGGCTGGGTGTCCATGTCGATCACGTAGAGGGTCGAGCTCGTTCGCTGCAGGAGATCGTGCATGGTCGACTTCGTCGCGATCCAGGTCCCGTCGAACTCCCGCAGATGCGCGTGTGGCGCCGTGAGCTCCTTCATCTCGACGCCGTACGCGTCCCAGTAGCGGACGCGCAGCGGAACGTAGTGCTCCTGCTCAAGATAGCTGACGGTGCGGTGGTACTCGACGTCGAGGGTGTCGTTGATGAAGGCCTCCACGACGTAGACCGGCGTCCCCTCGATCTGCTCATCGGGGAGACGCACGTATTCGGCCTCGTCGATGTCGTGGAAGGCGACATCGTCGAAGGTGTAGTCGGTCCCCATGAGTGGCGTACGGCGTAGATCGACCCGCTTGACCTTGCGCTGGCTCGGCTGGTAGACGAACTGGTCGTCCGGCCCCGGATCCTTCGAGATCATCAGGTACTGCGTGTGGCGCATGTCGAAGGGTGCGAAGACCTCGACCAGCGTCTTTGCCTTGATGCCGTCTGTGGGTCGATTGTTCCCGTCCCGAAAATCCTCATAGCTCAGGGAGAAGGAGGTGGACTGCTCACTGCCTCCCGGGTCCGTCGAGACCACGCGCATGGATTGCACGCTGCGTCGGAAGCGGTTGCGGAGAAAGCGCTCGTGGATCTCACGCCCGCTGAGGGAGCCGCCCTCCGGGAGCGCCTCTTCGAACTCCGGGCCGGAGGGAACGTGCGAATCGGCCACGGCGACCGCCGCGGCGCAAAGCGCCGCCAAGGCGAGAAGCCAGGGGATTCCGGCGGCGATCGTCGGCTGCGGGGCGCGCATCGTGGCACGATATCGGTGAATCGCGGACCCTGCCAAACACGGGGGCGGAGGCCCCCCACCTGGCTGCGGCGGACGCCGTGCGAACCGCTGTCGATTGCGCCTATCCTGCGGCACGACGCGCGCGCGGAGGGGCGGATGTCCGAGCGGGTTCGCTTCAGGGCCAGCTATACCGGGTTTCTAGGCATCCTCGTGTCGGCTCTCGTGGTGTTGCCCCTGCTCGAGCTCGGAGACGCCTCGGTCCGGATCGTCAAGGCGGCGCTCGTGGTGGCGGTGCTGGGAGCCCTCGTCCGCTTGAAACCGCATCCGGGCGTCTTGGCCGTGGCCATCGCGGCGGGGGCGGTGAGTGCGGGGGCGACGGCCGCGAGCCTGTGGCTCCCGGCGCGTGGATGGGTCGTAGCGGATCATCTCGCTGGCCTCACCTTTCTCATGACAGTGGCCGCCACCATCACTTGGAACGTCTGGCGCGAGCGTGAAGTGACACCCGACACGATCGTGGGAGGGCTCGCGGTCTACGTGCTGATCGGCATGAGCTGGTCGATCGCCTACCAGCTGCTCGAGTTCTCCGTGCCCGGCTCCATCGTGGTCGTCGGCGGAGGCTCCGGCCATTGGGGCGCCTGGGAGACGGCTCCTGGCAAGTACCCGCGCCTGCTGTTCTTCAGCTTCGTGACGCTGACGACCCTCGGCTATGGCGACATCGTTCCGGCCAGCGCGCCCGCTGCGGCCCTCTCGTCCATCGAGGCCGTCGTCGGCCCCGTCTACCTGACCGTTCTGATCGCCCGGCTTGTGGGCCTGGAAGTGACCCGCACGCGGTCTCTCCGAGACGACCGCGGCCGTCGCGGGGGCGCTTAGGGGCCGATCGGAAAAACGCCGTCTCGTCGCAACCGAGTTGCAGATGGGGCGAATTCGCGGCATCTCTCTGGCGGGACGGGGGAGAGAGGACATGCCGCGCGCCAAGGTTGCGTACGACGAGAAGGCGATCCAGACGCTGGACGCCCTGGAGCACATTCGGCTGCGGAGCGGGATGTACGTCGGACGCCTCGGAGACGGCAGCCATCCCCTCGACGGTATCTACGTGATGCTGAAGGAGGTCGTAGACAACGCGGTCGACGAGTTCATCATGGGCTGCGGCAAGCGTATCGAGCTGTCGCGGGACGGCGATGCGATCTCGGTGCGCGATTTCGGCCGAGGCATTCCCCTCGGCAAGCTGGTCGACTGCGTCAGCAAGATCAACACCGGCGGCAAGTACAACGACGACGTCTTTCAGTTCTCGGTGGGGCTGAATGGCGTGGGTACGAAGGCCGTCAACGCGCTTTCCGCCGAGTTCGAGGTCACGAGCTGGCGCGACGGCAAGTTCTGCACGGCTCGCTTCGAGCGGGGCGTGCTGGTCTCGGAGAAGAAGGGCCGTGACGCCAGCGCACCGGCTGGGACGTTCGTCCGCTTCCGACCAGACCCGGAGATATTCCGAGCGTACGCGTGGAACGAGGAGTTCCTGGCCCGCCGACTCGACTACTATGCCTACCTGAACGCCGGGCTCACGCTGACCTGCGACGGCGCGCGCTTCCACAGCCGGCGAGGCCTCGCCGATCTGCTGCGCCGGGAGATCGGCGAAGACCCCCCCTTGTACGAGCCGATCCACTTCGGCGGAGACCGCCTGGAGTTCGCCGTGACCCACGCGAACAGCTACGGCGAGACGTACTACAGCTTCGTCAACGGGCAGTACACCAACGACGGCGGGACTCATCAGAGCGCCTTCCGCGAGGGATTTCTCAAGGGCGTGAACGAGTTCGCAGCCCAGAACTTCGCCGGGGAAGACGTGCGCGACGGCATCGTCGGCGCGGTCGCGGTGAAGCTCCAGGACCCTGTCTTCGACAGCCAGACGAAGAGCAAGCTGGGCTCGACCGACGTCCGCTCGTGGATCGTGCCGGCGGTCAAGGAAGAGGTCGTGCTGTGGCTGCACAAGAACGCGGCGGCCGCCGGGCGTCTGATCGACAAGATCCGAATCAATGAAAAGATCCGGAAAGAGCTGGCATCGGTCCGGAAGGAGGCGCGGGAGCGCGCCAAGAAGGTCGCGATTCGCATCCCGAAGCTCACCGATTGCAAGCTCCACCTCGATGACCGCAAGGGCGTGCGCCGCGGCGAGACGTCGATCTTCATCACCGAAGGCGATTCGGCGGGCGGAGTGATCGTGCAGTGCCGCGACGTCCACACCCAGGCGATCTTCGCCCTCAAGGGCAAACCGCTCAACTGCTACGGTTTGAAGCGCGACGCGCTCTACAAGAACGAGGAGCTCTACAACCTGATGCGCGCGCTCGGGATCGAGAACGGCATCGAGGGCCTGCGGTACAACAAGGTGGTGATCGCGACGGACGCGGACGTCGACGGCATGCACATCCGCAACCTGCTGCTGACGTACTTCCTGCGCTACTTCGAGGAGATCGTCGTCAAGGGCCACCTCTACATCCTCGAAACGCCGCTGTTTCGCGTCCGCAACAAGCAGACCACCCGCTACTGCTACTCCGAGGCCGAACGGGACACGGCGATCGGCGAGATCCGCGGTGCGGAGGTCACACGCTTCAAGGGTCTCGGGGAGATCAGCCCCGGGGAGTTCGGGAAATTCATCGGAGGGGACAGCCGCCTGCTGCCGGTCAACCTCGCCAGCTTGAGCGAGGTGAGCCATTGCCTCGACTTCTTCATGGGGAAGAACACGCCGGAGCGGAGAAGCTTCATCGTCGACAATCTCGTGACCAACGTGCTGTAGGGGGACGCGTGGCCCAGCTGGATTCCCTGATGCGACAGAACTTCATCGAATACGCCAGCTATTCGATCCTGGACCGCGCCATTCCGGACGTTCGCGATGGTCTCAAGCCGGTCCAACGGCGCATTCTCCACACGCTGTTCGAAATGCACGACGGTCGCTTCCACAAGGTCGCCAATGTGATCGGCGAGACGATGAAGCTCCATCCCCACGGCGACGCATCGATCGGAAGCGCCCTCGTCGTGCTGGCGAACAAGGAGTATTTCATCGAACGCCAGGGGAATTTCGGTAGCGTGCTGACCGGCCACCCAGCGGCGGCTGCGCGCTACATCGAGTGCCGACTGACGCCGCTCGCGCTGGCGACTCTCTTCGATCCGGATCTGACGGAGTTCTCGGAGAGCTACGACGGCCGCTCCCGGGAGCCGGAGTGCCTGCCCGCCAAGCTTCCGGTGGCCCTGATGCTCGGGGCGGAGGGCATCGCGGTGGGGATGACGACCCGGATCTTGTCACACAACGCCGTGGAGCTGTGGCGGGCGCAGATTGCGCTGCTGAATGGGGAATCGGCGCGGCTCTACCCGGATTTTCGCCGTGGCGGAATGATGGACGTCTCCGGGTACGACGACGGCAAGGGCAAGGTCGAGATCCGGGCGCGCATCGAGGCGCTGGACGAGAAGCGGGTGGTGATTCGCGAGATTCCCAGCGGCACGACCACGGAGACCGTGATCGCGTCGATCGAGGCGGCGTCGCAGAAGGGCCGCGTCAAGGTCGCGTCGATCAACGACTTCACGACTGACGAGGTCGAGATCGAGCTCAAGCTGTCGCGGGGGGTCGATGCGTCCGAGGTCATCCCGCAGCTCTTCGCCTACACGGAGTGCAGCGTCACCATCACGTCGAACATCGTCGTCGTGCGCGGCGAACGGCCGGTGCGGCTCAGTGTCAGCGAATTGCTCGCGGACGACACCGATCGCCTGTGCCAGCGCATCCGAGCCGAGCTCGAGTGGGAGCAGTCTCGCCTGGCGGATCGCAAGCATTGGCTCACGCTGGAGCAGATCTTCGTCGAGGAGAGGGTCTACAAGCGAATCGAGAAGGCGGGCACGGAGAAGAATGTCCGAAACGCCGTGATCAGCGGCATGAAGCAGTTCCAGGACCGGTTCGTCCGGCCGATGGTCGACGACGACGTCCGCCGGCTCCTGGAGCTCCGCATCCGGCGGATCTCCGCGTACGACATCGAGAAGAACCGGGCCGAAACCGCCGAGATCGACACCGCGCTCGACGAGGCGGGGGCGAAGCTGGCCGATCTCACCGAGACGGCGATCGCGTATCTCGAGGAGCTGATCGCGAAGTTCGGCGCCGACTGCGCCCGCAGGACGGAGATCTCCGATTTCGAAACGATCGAGAAGAAGGCGGTCGCCCGGCAGACGATCAAGCTCGGCTACGACCCGGATACGGGATTCTTCGGATCCTCGGTGAAGGGCGGAACCCGCGAGCTGCTCGTGAGCGAGTTCGACCTGGTGCTGGGCATCTGTGGCGACGGCAGCTATCGGATCATGACGCCACCCGAAAAGGTCTTGCTCGAGGGGAAGGTGGTGTATCTCGAGATCTTCGATCCGGAACTCGGATTGGAGTTCACGGTGGTCTACCGGGACCGGGCGCGCAACGCCTTTGGAAAGCGGGCGCGGATCGACAAGTTCATCCGCAACCGGGAATACGAGCTGATCAAGGACAAGGCGGGGAAGATCGACGTGTTTCTGCCGGGCGAGCAGACGGGCGTCGTGTCTCTGGCCTTCGTGCCCGCCCCACGGCAGCGGGTGCGCACGGGCAAGTTCGATCTGGGGACCTTGCAGCGCATGGGCGCCGCTGCGCGCGGCGTTCGGCTCGCGCCGAAGCCGGTGAGTCGCGTCAAGCTGCTCGCCCGCAGCGGCCCGAAACCGAGGCGCCGGCCGGGGTCCGGCGGGCGCGCGCGTCAGGCTCGGCTCTTCTGAATCCAGGGACGGAGTCCGGCGGGCCCGGTGGGACGGGGCCGCTCGCCCGGGGCGCCGCCGTCCGATAGCGTCGAATCGACCGCGGCGGCACGGACGGAAGGGAGGAGCGTGAAGGTCGACGGCGCCATCATGGCCGCAAATCCGAGCGAGGCCGGGGCGGCGGCGCGGCGGCTCGAGGAGGTCGGCTACGACGGCGGATTCACCTTCGAGGGCCCGCACGATCCGTTTCTCCCGCTGTGTGTTGCGGCGGAGAACACCGTACAGCTGCAGCTCGCGACGGCCGTGGCCGTCGCCTTCGCCCGCAATCCGATGTTGCTCGCCAATCTCGGCTACGACCTCCAGCTTCAGTCCGGCGGGCGCTTCATCCTCGGGCTCGGCTCCCAGATCCGCCCGCACATCGAGCGGCGTTACAGCGCGGTCTGGTCCCGTCCGGCCGCGCGCATGCGCGAGCTGGTGCTCGCGATCCGAGCGATCTGGAAGACGTGGCAGGAGGGAGCGCCACTGGATTTTCGGGGAGAGTTCTACCAGCACACGTTGATGACGCCCGTGTTCGACCCTGGGCCCAATCCCCACGGACTGCCGCCGATCTACCTGGCGGGCATCGGGCCGCGCATGACGGAGGTCGTCGGTGAGGTCGCAGACGGGCTCTTCGTCCACCCGTTCCACACGCCGGAGTTCATCGAGAGAAATACGCTGCCCGCGCTCGAGGCCGGATTCGCCCGCTCCGGGCGCCCGCGGGAGAGCTTCACGATCTGCTGCCAGACCCTCATCGCCGCCGGGTCGAACGACGGGGAGCTGGACAAGGCGAAGAACATGGCCCGCGCGCAGATCGCGTTTTACGGGTCGACGCCGGCCTACCGCCCAGTGCTCGAGTGCCACGGCTGGGGCGATCTGCAGAGCGAGCTGAACCGGATGTCGAAGCGGGGGCAGTGGCTCGAAATGGCGGGGCTCATCGGCGACGAGATCCTCGAAGTCATCGCCGTCGTGGGACCTGTGGACGAGATCGCCGATCGGATCCGCGCGCGCTGCGAGAAGTTCGCGGACCGCGTGAGTCTGGTGGCGCCATTCGCTCCGGATCCGGGCCGTTGGGCCGACGTTGTGCAGGCGCTCAAGGCCCGATAGGACGCGTCAGATCGGGGCTCCCGCCTTCGCGAGCGGTCTCCGCCGGCGCTGTGGACGCCCACCCGCTGTGGCATGATGAGCCTCCCGGAAGCGTGAAAGGAATGTCCATGTTCGACCGGCTCGATCGCAAGGAACGCCTGAGGCTGATGAAGTTCGTCTGCTCGTTCGCATGGGCCGATCTCGAAATCCAGCCCGAAGAGCGCGCGTTCGTCGCGAAGATGATCACCCGGCTGACGCTCGAGCCGGAGGATCGCGAAAAGGTCGAGGGCTGGCTCGAGGTGCCCCCGCCGCCGGAGGCGGTCGATCCGACGCAGGTCCCGCCGGCCCATCGCGAACTCTTTCTCGACGCCGTTCGAGAGGTGATCGCCGCGGACGGCGAGATCACGGCCGAGGAGTACGAGAGCTTTCGGATCTTCCAGGATCTGCTGGAGTAGGCGCCGCCCGGCCGGCGCGGTCAGCGAATCCAGCCGGGCAGACAGCCGGCGCGGCGGCACTCCTCCCGCAGCCCGGATTCGAGGAACTCACGCAGCGCGCGCCGGTGCGCGTCCAACTCGTCGAACTCGGTCCGGATTGCGTTGCACGGCACCTGGTGCTTGAGGCCGGTCGCGTCGCGTTGGATGATGTCCATGCCGCGGTTGCACGCGGTCAGGTAGCGCTGTAGCTCCGAGCCCCGCTCCTCCGTGCGCGTGAGCTCCGCTGCTGCCTGCTGCTTGCGGTACTGCCAGTGGGCCTTCTCGGACGACTGCGACGAATCCTGGCGATGGCGGTCGCGCCCGTCGCGACGGCCCGAGGCCGCGGGACCGTTCGACGGGGGAGCGGGTGCCGCCGGGGACGCGCCGTGGTCTCGCGGAATGGTCTGGAGCGAGCCGCTCGGCTGGTAGCTGTCTGCGCCCGGACACGTCGCGCGGCTGTCCGTGAACACGCTGCTGCCATCGGGCTTCGTGCAGCGATAGAGGTCGGCGGACGCCGGGTCGGCGAGTGCGCCGCACAGCGCGACGGCGACACGCAGCGCGCGAAGTCCTCGGGGGCGCATGGGTTTCCTCGGCACCACCGGAGCTAGCGGCGCCACGCGTGGGGCACACCGGCGCGGGTGGCCTCGATCTCGAGCTGTCCCAGGTCGCGCTTCAGGCCGGCCAGGTTCTCTTCCAGCTCGCGGCGCCGGTCCTCGCGGGTGATGTCCCGCAGGGCGAGATATGTCTCGAGGCGGTCGATCGATGAGCGCAGCGCCTGGAAGCGGTCGCGCCACTGCGCTGCGACGGCGCCGCCGCGCACCCGATCGTTCGGCGAGAGGCTGATCACGCCGGCAGCGGCGTCGATCGAGTAGCGGTAGTTGTTGAAGAAGCTGCCGCCGAGAAGACCCACGTCCAGGCTGCGGTTCACCGTGGCGTGGAGGCCCTCGATCCGCGCGTCTCCGAGCTCGACCGAGTCTAGCTTCACCACCGGCACGCTGATGGGGCCGTTCGCGGTCTGGACGGTGACCCGCGGTGTGTCGGGTCGAATGGTGATTCCGAGCATCTCCGCCACGTGGCTCGGAAGGGAGACTCCGCTCGCACCGGTGTCGATCAGGAACGGCACGAGTTCGCGGTCGTTCACCACCGCGTTGACGCGCATCAGTGTGCCGAAGCGTTCGAAGGGGATCTCGATGCTCCCGCCGGATCGGTGGCGTGCGACGGGTGCGACGCTTCTTGGCGGGGAGAAGGTCTGGAGCGATCCAGCCGGGGGGCCCGAGGCGGCCCGGCGCGCCTGCTCCCGGTGCGGGGCCGGAACCTGGCTCAGGTCCTGGGTGAAGTGGAGATCGCCCTCCGCGTCGGTCCAGCGGTAGATCTCCGCAGCCGCGGGGGCGGCGCACAGAAGGGCGAACAGCGCCGGGAAGAGCGCGAGCTGTGCCATCCGAGGAGATCCTCCGACCCTATGGATCGGCTGGAAAACCGGGCGGCTTGACCCCGCCGGGAAGTGAACCCAGCCCGGCGTGTTGCCGGAGATCTGCGCACGACCTGCCGGCTGCTGATCCGCTGCGCTAGATGGCGGCCTCGCCGCGTTCTCCGGTGCGGATCCGCACGACCTCGCGCACGGCGCTGACGAAGATCTTTCCGTCTCCGATCTTCCCGGTGTTGGCGGCGCTCGCGATGGACTCGACGATGGCGTCGACCTGGTCGTCGCGGGCGACGACCTCGAGCTTCAGCTTGGGGACGAGGTCGACCACGTACTCCGCCCCCCGATAGAGCTCGGTGTGACCCTTCTGGCGTCCGAATCCCTTCGCTTCCGTGACGGTCAGGCCCTGGACGCCGATCTTGGCGAGGGCGTCTCGCACGTCGTCGAGCTTGAACGGTTTGATGATGGCCTCGATCAGTTTCATGCTCGGCTCCCGGTGCCGGGCCGGGGCACGCCCGCGGTTGGGGTGCCCCGACCCGTGGTTTCGCGATCTCGCGCGGAATCAGGCCGTGTAGGCGCTCTCGCTGTGTTCGGCCTGGTCGAGACCGGTCGACTCGGCCTCGTCATCGACCCGCAGGGAACCCAGCACCGCCTTGAGCACGACCAGGATGACGACGGTCATGCCAACCGCGAACAAGGCGGTGAAGCCGACGCTCAGGAGCTGCTTGATGATCTGGCCGCCCTGGCTCACGTCCTCGGGCGTGGCGAAGTCCGCCAGGAAGAGCCCCGTCGCGATGGCGCCCCACATGCCGCCGATACCGTGGACACCGAAGACGTCGAGGGAGTCGTCGTAGCCGAGAGCGGGCTTCAAGAGCGTGACGGCTGCGTAGCAGAGCACGGCCGCGCCGAGGCCGATGCCGATCGCGCCACCCGGACCGACGAAGGCGCAGGCAGGAGTGATCGCGACGAGTCCGGCGACGGCGCCGGTGGCGGCTCCCAGCGCCGTGGGCTTCCCGCGGTGGAACCACTC
>JBHHVG010000080.1:0-9789 GCA_046754165.1 Myxococcota bacterium | reverse complement strand
TGGGAATGGAGCTGTTGGGCGAGGTGGGCGCGCGCGGCGATCATCTGATCGAGAAGCTCTTCCGCGACGTCAAGGCCATGGACATCGTGGAGGGCACCGGGCAGATCCAACGCATCGTCATGGCCCGGCATCTGGTTCAGCTTCCCCGCGACTGAGGAGATCCCATGTCGGAGCCCGCAGTGCTCTACGAGGTCGAAGATCGCGTCGCCACCATCACGCTCAACCGTCCCGACAACCGCAACAGCATGACGCCCGACGTGCTCGAGGGGCTGGCGGACGCCGTGTCGAGTGCCCGCCGCGACCCGGACGTGCGCTGCGTCATCGTCACGGGACGCGGCAAGAGCTTCTGCGCCGGCGCCGACTTCAAGTCCCGACCGCTGGAAGGATCGGAGACGGAGGCCGCGGCGCCCCACGAGCGCTTCTACGCGACCTACGCGCCCTTCCTGTCGATCCTGGACGTGGAAGTCCCCACCATCGCGGCGATGCAGGGGCACGCCATCGGCGGTGGGCTCGGGCTCGCCGTGGTCTGCGATCTCCGCGTCGCGAACCGCGCGTCCCGCTACGGCGCCAACTTCGTCCGGCTCGGTCTCCACCCGGGCATGGCCACGACCTGGCTGCTCCCCCGCTTGATGGGAGTCCCGCGGGCGGTCGAGTTCCTCCTCACCGGCCGCATCGTGAGTGGCGAGGACGCGGCGCGGGCCGGGCTCGTGCACTACGCGGTCGACGGCGATGAGGTGCTGTCGCGGGCCGCCGAGCTCGCGCGGGAGATCGCGAGCGCCGCGCCCCTGGCGGTGCGCTGGACCAAGCGCTCGATCTACGAGGGACTCGCGTGGGATGTCCGGACGGCTGCCCGGCGCGAGGCGCACGTGCAGTCTCGCAGCGCGGAGAGCGAAGACGCTCGCGAGGGGATCGCAGCTCTGCTGGGCCGGAGGGACCCGGAGTTCCGGGGCCGTTAGCAGACGATCTCCAGGGGATCGACTCTCCGAGCATCGAGACCCCCCCGTCTCCGAACCCACGCAGCGGCTCGCTGTTACAGTTCGGCGTCCCGCGTGTGCATCCGAAGGATCCGATGGGATGGAGGAAGATGGCCGAGCCGGCGTGGCGGATTCGCGCGGTCCGAAGGGCGACCTGCCTCCCGCTGATCCTCGCCGGGCTCGCGATCGCAGCAGCGGGCTGTGACGATTGCACATCCGCCCCCGTGGCCACGGGGGATGGCCCTGCGAAGCCGTCGATCGGGACGCCTCGATCGATCGTACTGATCGGCGTCGACACGCTGCGCGTGGATCATCTGGGCCTCTACGGGGCGCGCCGTGCCACTTCTCCCTTCCTCGACCGCGTCGCAGGGAAGGCGCACGTCTTCGATCGCGCGTTCGCGACCTCACCCTGGACCCTTCCTTCCTTCGCCAGCATGCTCACCGGGCTCGACCCGACGGCCCATGGTGCGGGGATCGTCGTGCGCGATGACCCCGCTGCCGCGTTCGGGCCGGATCGCATCGGGCCGAAACGCCGCACGAAGCTCGATCCCGCCGTGCGAACGCTGGCGGAGCAGCTCACGAGCGGCGGCTTGGCAACCCTCGCCGTGGTGCAGAATCCGAACCTCGACCCGGCCTACGGAATCGATCGCGGCTTCGACATCTACGACCACTACGAAGACGGGCGCAAGCGTCGGGCGGATGCGGCGATCGACCGGGCGCTGGAGCTCCTCGACGGGCTGGGTGGCCAGCGATTCTTCCTGTTTCTCCATCTCATCGATCCCCACCTGAGCTACGACGCGCCGCCCCCGGCTCGCGGGCGTTTCACCGGAGAGATCGACGTCGACCTCGAGCTTCCAATCGAGGGGTACCGACGGCTACAGCGCGACTACCTCCACTTCTCGCCGATGGAGTGGAAGTTCGTCGAGGCGGCCTACGACGAAGAGATCGCCTTCGTGGACCAACAGCTCGAGACCTTCTTCGCGGGTCTTCGGAAGCGAGGCCTGGAAGATGATACCCTGGTGATCCTGACGGCGGACCACGGCGAAGAGTTCCTGGAGCACGGTGGCTTCGAGCACGGCCACACGCTGTACAACGAACTCCTTCACGTTCCTTTTCTCGTCTGGGGCCCTGGCGTCGTCGCGAGACGACAGAGCCTGCCCATCTCCGTCGCGGACGTCGCTCCGACGATCCTGGATGCGGTGGGGCTCGGGGTCCCCGACGGAATCGCCGGCAGGTCACTCTGGGCGGTTCTCTCCGGGCACACACAGCGGGCGCCCTCTAGGGTGTTGTTCGCGCGCGGAACCCTCTACGGACCCGAGCTGCGGGCCGCCATCCGATGGCCCTTCAAGCTCGTCGAGCGCCCCGAGGACGGGATGGTGCAGCTGTTCGATCTGGATCAGGACCCCGCGGAGAGGGTCGACCTGAGCGAATCCGATCGCGAACGGACGCGTGAGCTGCGGAGCGACCTCGACCAGCACATCGAGACCGGCGCACACGGTCGCCGGCTCGAAATCGTCGATCCGGGCAGCGAGCTCTTGGAGGATCTTCGCGAGCTGGGCTACGTGGAGTGAACGCCCGACCGACCGCCGAGCGGTCGGGGCTCCGTTCAACGGAATTCGCCGGTCTCCGGGCGGGCTCTCTCGCGAAACTCCGCGGCCGCCCGCCGCGCATCCACCAGTACGAGGTCTCCGTCTTCGAAGACGATCGCACCATCGGGGATCGAGTGGAACAAGAGCTGGGTTGGAACGTCTGCCGCGATGTTCTCCAGTGTCCACTTCGACAGCGGCCGGAAGCTCGAAGAGCGCTCCAGGAAATCCTCGCGGTAGCGGCTGCGGTCGAGGAGAAAGTGAGTGACCCCATACTTCTCCATGTAGCTCGTGATGGAGCCGACGTTCGTCGCATAGAGGGCTCTCAGCGTGTCGTGACTTCGGGACATCTGGCGTCTCCACGACTCGACGAACCACGGAATCATCGATTCGTAGCTCGTGACATCGTGGCGGCGGCCGAAATACGCGATCCCATCTCCGTCCATCGGATGGGACGCAACCCGAGCGGACGTCGGCAACTTCCCGATCTGATCCCACAGCGCGGCGTGATCGCGGCGGTCGACCTGGAGCCCGCGCCGAGGAGATGCGCCATCGGCGGAGACCACGAGGAACGCCACCAGCAGGCCTGCGAGCGTCCGATGGCCTCCGGGCACGCGCGTTGCGAGCTCTCCGATGACTCCGGTCATCAGCAAGATGCCCGCCGCCGTCACGCCGTACTGGTAGTAGCGATCGGGCGAGTACAGATGGAACGCAACCGCACGGGCGAGGACGTAGAGGACCGATGCGGCGCCGATGAGCGTCCATGCAACTCTCGGAAACCGGACGATTCGCAGGCACAGGGCCACGGTCAACAGACCCGACAGGACGAAGGGGACGAAGCCTTCCCGATAGACGCGCTTGTCGACCGGCGAGCCCCACAAGGTCGTTCCATGGGCCCGCAGCGGCTCGACGAGGGACGCCACGAAGCTGCTCGCGGGATCGGCGTACGGCAGGATCTTCATCCGTCCGCCCTTCCTCGCGAACGCCGACGACGCGCGCGCTTCGTCGATCGTCACGACGCGATCCTCCCCCGAGGACGCGATTGCCGCGGGAAGCAGGATCACGACGCAGAGTGCGGCGAAACTCGCGTAGGGTTTGACGATGGAGATCAGGCGGCGACGGAAACGGACTTCGGCCCGCCACTCGCCCACCACCCAGAGGAGTTCTGCCACGAGGATGAGCAACGCCACGGGTGGGTAGGCGAGGGCCGCGGCCACCCCCGCGCAATAGCGCACGCCGCGCCGGCCGGTCATCGCCCCCACCGACCAGAGCGCGAGCAATGGGAAGCCGAACGCCCGCGGGAGGCCGCCCGCGATTCGGGAGATCACGAAGCGGCTGTGCAAGCTGAAGAACAGGAACGAGACGGACGCCACCCCTCCCGTCGGCGCACTGCGCCAGAGAATCCCGGCCGCGACGATCAAGATGGAGAAAGCCAGCCCCTGGACGATCTTGGCCGCAGCGAGTACGCCCGCGTGGGGCACGATCAAGAGGTAGAGGCGCGTCACCGCATATGGCATGAGCGCAGGGAAATCGCCGAAGAGGGCTTCCCGGTCCGGCGCGGGATCCGGACCGAAGCGCCACAGTCCAGCGAGAACCGCCTGCGCATCGTCCGCCTGAAGATTCGGATCGAAGAAGTAGCCCCAGTGCGCGACTGCCCAATAGAGGCCGTACGCGGCCCCGACCGCGACGACCGCGCCAGCGCCGCGAGCGCGCGCCGACGACTCGGCGTTGGACGCGACCGACCGGCGGGCTTCGGGAGTCGCACGCCGCCCAGACGGCGGGGGACTCACGAGTTCCTCGCGGCGGGCAGGATTGCGACGTTCAGGACGGCGAAGGCGAGGAGGTACAAGATGGCGGCGACCAGGAACATGGCGGAGATCCCCTCGATCCGAGCCAAGATCGCGGAGACATTCGCCGCAACGACGGACACGGCGCCGTTGGCAGCCCACGCCCAGGGAACGAGAGCACTTCGGTCCTGACGGCCGAGGATCCAGAGCCCGTGCGGAAACGGAACGCCGAGCAACAACCCCAGCGGAAAGATCGCGAGTCCGATCACGAGAAACGGGATCAGACCCGAGGATCCGAGGCTGACCGAAAGGATTGCGCGCAATCCGACTGGCATGCACAAAACGACTGCGATCAACGCGAGAAATGCCGCGTTCAGGCGCGCCCGCCGGACTTCTCCCATCGGTCGAAGCAATCGCGCACTGACGATGCTGCCAAGCCCGGTGCTGGCCAGCAGTACCGCCAGACAGAAGCTGATGCTGTAGACTGGATTTCCGAGCGCGAACACGAGCTTCTCGATCAGCGGGATCTCGATGAACATGAAGGCGCCTCCCAGCAGCCCGAAATAGGCAACCGCCAGGACATCCTCCCGCTCGATACTCCCGCGCCTCGGACGCCTCCGGAGCAGCGGCCACCCGACGACGGCCCCGGCCAGCACGATGGCGATCACCGTGGCGGCGAGCGCGACGCCACCTGGGGAGATGCTGCCACGCCCGCGAAGGAGATCAACGAAGAGCCGCCACTGCGCATGGTAGGTCGTCGCCGCGTCGAGAAAAGGACGGTCATCGGTGACACGCCCGTCGAACGGCGGCACGGTCTCGGCGATCTCCGAGAAGGGCGTCGCTCCAATTTCGTCGAGTCGAGATGCGGGGACGATCGGTTTCGAGATGAAGGTGATCCGGCCGATCATGAAGACGTGAGCATCCAGGTCGCGAATTCCAGCTCGCTGCAGCCCGCCGCGAATCAGCGATAGAAACGCCGCACGGCGCCGATGGCCCTCTTCGGACCACGGCGAGCGAACCGTCGTGACGAACACTCCCCGTTCGCTCAGATGCCCGAGGTAATCGACGATGGCTTCCTCGGTGAACATGTGGCTAGGAGACAGGGTAGCGGCGATCTGTGCCGCCCCTGCTGGAGGAATCATGATGACATCGAATTTTCGATCGGTCGTCCTCAGGAAGTGTCGTGCCTCTTCTCGGATGTAGTGAACTCCCGGTTCGCGAAAGAAACGACTCAGGTGGGATCTCGGCTTGTACGCCTCCGCGAACGGCGCGAGCGAGTGATTCATTTCGACGCCGTAGATCTCGTCGAAGCCCGCATCGTAGGCTTGCAACATCTGACGTCCCAGGCCGGCCGCGATGACGCAGATGCTGCCCGCGTCCCCGTTGAGTGCTCGAACACCGGCGATCCAGGTCGGGAGCTCGCCGCTTTCCGGTCGTCTCCCCGGAGTGAACTCGATGCCGTTCGCGTTCGAATCGTGGTCCTGCAGAACCCGGAAACCGGCCTTGTTCTTCTTCTGCGCGAGCTGCATGTACGCTGATGCCACCCACCGCGTGTGCACGACCGTGCTCTTCGTCCAATAGCGAACCGCTCTGAGGGTGACGGCGTCGAATGCCGGCGCGCCGAGCGTCTGTACTGCGGCGAAGACTGCCAGAAGAATCCCCAGATAGACTCGACCCATGCGGTCCCAGATCGCGAGGCTGAGTGCGACGAGGGCGGTGGCGACAATCAGGTAGTTGAAGCTCTCGACGTGGTCCAAGACGACGATCCCGAGCAACGCGCCGACCGTGGCGCCGGTGAGATCGATGAAATAGACGGTGTTGATTCTCGGGGATTGCGCTCGAAATATCGCGGCGATCGCGACGCCCAGGAAGTAGAACGGCAACACGCTGGCGGCGCCGTAACAGACGAGCAACGGGATGCGGCTCTCGAAGAAGAACCCGACTCCGTCAAATCCCTGCTGATGGGACCGCGCGTCGAGGACGGAACCCATGACGAGGTCGCCGACTTCGCTGATGACGAGAACGGCGACGACGAGCGCGACACTGGCCCACAACGCCCACCGGATGTATCGGGTGTACAGGGTCGCGGGATCGCTCTCCATCCGATCCCGGTTCGCGTACAGGTAGACGCCGCCACCGGAGAGTCCGAGGAGCGCAACCGCGATCGGAAAATAGTAGAAGGCGTTGTAGACGAGCCCGATCATCAGCCGCGCCAGTACGACCTGGAGCATCACGACCGTCGCGCTGAGCAGAAAGATGGTTGCGAAGGCTCTCCTGTCGTCACCCAAGGGTCTGCCTCGGAAGCGGCGATGGAAGCATGTTAGAGGCACATGTCGGTATCACGCCTTGCCGCGTCGGCCGACGCGCAGGATCGGCGATCTGGCGATCCCGAACACGGCTAAGGATCAGCGCACCGCGGAATCGTCGAAACGGAAGCCCTGCTTGCTGACGAGCAGCCGGTGACGGGGACCCTCGACCGAGGGATCCCGCGTTTCGTAGCCGGCGTCTCCCTGCCACATCGCCACCATGCCCTCGTCACTGTTGGCGATTTGCGTCACGTAGCGGCGCGGCCCGCCGCGGCCGAGCTCGCGCAACGCGGCGTCCACCGTCGCGTGCTGGCTCAGGTAGTGAAGTGTCACGAAGGTCGGCGGCACCAGCTCGATCTCGCCACGGCGCTGCTTGTCGAGGGCGTCGCCCGGGCGGATCCATTGGCTCTCGGTGATCTCCCCGTCGTCGATCCGGACGTCGCTCTCTGGCGCTCGCGCGGCGAAGAACCAGGTGGAGAAGCGACGGATGTCCACCGCTGGCGGTGTCCAGTGCGAGAACCAGACGAGCTCCGCGGGATCGATCGCGAGCGACGCCTCTTCCATCGCCTCGCGGACTGCGGCGATGCGGGCGCGCTGGTCCATGTCGTCGCCGGAATCGCCGTCGTCATCGTCGACGCGCCCGCCCGGGAAGACCCACATGCCACCGAAGGCGATCTTCGAGTTCCTCCGCAGCATGATCGTCTCGAGGCCCGCGGGTCGGTCGCGCAGCACAGTGACGGTCGCTGCGGGGACGATGACGGCCGCGTCGCCCTTCCCGCCCGAGATACGTTTCTCGAACTCCAGCTTCGGGTCGCCCGCCATGCGCTGCACCCTGTTCGTGCGATTGGCTCGCGCCAGGTCGCGGCGCACGGGGAGTCTACCGCCGTGGGGCGGGAAACGCAGACCGGAATCTCCGCTGGCCGGCGCTTCCGTGATTCGGATTCGAGGCCTCGAGCAGAGCCGTGCCACCGCGTCCTCGCAGCTCTTGCGTTCGCTCGACGATCGCGTCGAAGCGCCCGTCGCCGTTGGCGCTCCGGTCGCCTATCTCCTCGTATTTGCGCATGAAACAGCGGCCATCCGGCTTGTTCGACGCGGCGCGCGGCAGCTCGCCGATCGCGTGCGGGGCAGCGGTGACCGCCCGCGTTCCCGGCGCTCCGGAGATCGCGGTGCGGTCCGCGCATCGGGAGACACGGGCCCGATTGGCGATGGAATCGAGGGAAGCGCTCCGATAGCGTCCGCTCTCTTCGGGGGGAAACCGCATGATGCGATCGGGCGCCGTCTTCTTGGTGCTGATGTCGTGGCCGCTGTGTGCGAACGCCGCGTTCGTGGACACCGTCACCGTGAAGGACGGGAGCGTTCTCAAAGGAGAGATCAAACGGGTCGATAGCGACGAGCTCATCCTCGGCACGGACTACGCCGACGACGTCTCGATCGACGTGCACCACATCGCCGCCATCGATTCGGAACGGCGCCACCCCGTCCGCCTCGTCACCGGTGAGAAGATCTCTGGGTCCCGTGCTTCCGGGCGGCGCCGAGGAGGCAGCGGGCGGCGCAGCCCGCTCCGGGGGGCGCGCGTTCGACGTCGACGAGGTCGATTGGGTTCGGGAGACGCCAAGCTACTACCGCTACGACGCGGAGCTCAACGTCGGCGCCCAGTCTTCGAGCGGCAATAGCGACACCACCGACCTGCACTTCGACGCCCTCTTCGAGCCCACCTTCGGCTCGAATACCCTGCGCTTCATCGGCGAGTTCGACCGGAAGGAGGCGGAGGGAAACACCACGACCGACCGCTGGCTTGCGTCACTCGCGTACGAACGTGACATCGGGCGCCGCTGGTTCGTCGGGGCGACCAACATCTACGAGGGGGACGCCCTGCGGAATCTCGACCTGCGCATCATCACCACCGCGGGTGTCGGCTACCGATTCTACGATGAGGGCCCGACCCGGCTCAGCGTCCAGCCCGGAATCGCCTACGTGATCGAGAACTTCGAGGAGCAGGACGACAACACGAGCTACCCGGCCGTCCGCTGGAAGACCGACTTCACGAGAGACCTCTACAAGCATGCCATCACCTTCTTCCACAACGACCAGTACCTGAACAACCTGCAGGATCTGGACGATGTCACCATCGAGACCCGGACCGGAATCGAGTTCGACCTGGCGTGGAATCTGAAGATGTCCGCGGAGTTCCAATCAGAGTGGGACAACCAGCCCGCCGAGGATGCCGACAAGACAGACACTCGCTGGATCCTCAAGATCGGCTACGAGTTCGGGGGAGACGAGGAGGACTGGTTCCACTGAATCCGGCCCCTGCCGGGGAACTCGGGCCCCGGGGCGGGCCGGAGCCTCGACCGGCGGGAGCCGGGGTCGCGGCAATCGGAGATCCCGCTACTTTCCCGGGGACCGATCGACCCTCAACCCCTAACCAAGCGAGAATACGAGCCGTGACGGAGACCATTCAAGTCGGATCCTCGGTGGACGACTTCAGCCTGGAGACCTACAACCCGGCAACGGGTGATTTCGACGAAGTGAACCTCGGAGCGCTGAAGAAGGCCGGGAAGTGGACAATCCTCTTCTTCTACCCCGCCGACTTCACCTTCGTCTGAGCGACCGAATTCGCGGCCCTGGCAGGGCTGCAAGATCGCTTCAAGAAGCTGGGAGCGGAGCTCATCACCGTGAGCTGCGACACCAAGTTCTCCCACCTGGCCTGGTACACCCTCGAGAAGGAGCTCGCCTCTGCGCAGTTCCAGATGGGCTCGGACCCGACGGGCTCGCTCGCCAAGACCTTCGGCGTCTACCTCGAGGACGCAGGCCTCTCGCTCCGCGGCACGTTCGTGATCAGCCCGAAGGGCACGCTCCTCTACTCCGAGGTGAACTTCCTGAACGTCGGCCGCAACGTCGACGAGCTGATGCGGAAGTTCAAGGCGGCGCTCTACGTGGCCAAGAAGGACGAGGGCATTCCGCCTACCTGGAACGAGGAGGGCGACCTCACCCTCAAGCCGTCCGCCAAGATGGTGGGCAAGGTCCACGAGGCCCTCGCCAACGACGGCAACCCGGCCTGAAGCAGCGGGACAGATGACCCCACGGCGGCGCCGGGATACGGGAGAGCCCGTGCCCCGGCGCCGCTCTGCTCTCT
>JBHHVG010000079.1:0-9856 GCA_046754165.1 Myxococcota bacterium | reverse complement strand
CCGTCGAAGGGCGGGATCGCTCCCCGGGCGCCCGGCGGATAGGATGTGGTCCATGCCGCTCCTCGACCTCGCCGATCCCGCGGAGCGGACCCTCGGCCGCGTCCTGCGGCGCCAGGCGGCGCAGCTCCCGGACGCTCCCTACCTCTTGTCGGGCGACGAACGCTTCTCCTTCGGCCGCGTCAACGAGCTGGCCAACAGCTACGCCGCTGGCCTCCAGGAGCTCGGAGTGCGCCGGGGCGACACGGTCGCGTTTCTCATGAGCAGCTGCGTCGAGTTCGTGTTCGCCACCTTCGGCGCCATGAAGCAGGGCGCCGTCTGGGTGCCGACCAACGTGGCGTACAAGGGCGAGTGGCTGCGGGCCAGCCTCGAGGACAGCCGGGCGCGGGTGCTCGTCGCCGATGCGGAGCTGCTGCCCCGGGTCGCGGAGCTGGGCGCCGGCCTCTGCTACGAGCACGTGGTGGTGCGAGGCGAAGGGGAGGTGCCGGACCTCGACGCGACCGTGACTCCGCTCGCTCACTTCGAGGCGCTCGACCCCAAAGAGCCCGACGACGTCGAAATCGCCTACGGCGACACCGCCGCCGTGCTCTGGACCTCCGGAACGACGGGCCGCTCGAAGGGCGTGATGCAGAGCCACAACGCCTGGCTGCGCGGCGCCCTCAGTGGCGCGGCGACCACCGGCACCCGGGACGGCGACGTCATGTACTGCTGCCTCCCCATGTACAACTCGGCGGCCTGGGTCGCGAACGTGTACCGCGCTCTGGTCACCGGGCTTCCCGCCGGGATCGACGCCGAGTTCTCCGCGAGCCGTTTTTGGGACCGCTGCCGCCACTACGGCGCGACCCAGATCTTCACCCTCGGTGCCATGCACATGTTCTTGTGGCAGGCACCGGAGTCTCCCGCGGACCGCGACCACGGCGTCCGCCACGCCAGCATGATCCCCCTGCCCGACGATCTCATCGATCCCGTCAAGGAGCGCTTCGGAATCGAGACGCTCGACCAGGGGTACGGGCAGAGCGAGGTGATGGGCCTGCTGCACCGGGTGGACGATGGGACGCGTTGGAAGCGGAACTCGCTCGGACGACCGCTCCCCGGGATCGAGATCGCGTTGCTCGGCGATGACGACCGCCCGGTCATGGAGGGCGAGGTCGGCGAGTTCTGCGTGAGGCCCAACGAGCCCCACGTGATCTTCAACGGCTACTTCAACGACTCCGAAGCGACGCTCGCCGCGAATCGCAACCTCTGGTACCACACGGGAGATCTCGGGCGGCGCGACCAGGACGGCGACTACTTCTTCGTCGACCGGAAGGCGGACTACATCCGCCACAAGGCCCGCAACGTCTCCTCATTCGAGGTCGAGGCCGCCGTCACCGCCCACCCCGCCGTTTCCGCCTGCGCCGCGCACGGCGTCGCTTCGGCGGAGCTCGAGAGCGAGGCGGAGCTCAAGGTGGCCGTGGTGTTGAAGCCCGGCGAGTGCCTCGCGGCCGAGGAGCTGGCCCGCTTCATCAACGACAACGCGCCCTACTTCTTCGTTCCCCGCTACATCGAGTTCGTCGACGAGCTGCCGCGCACGCCGACCGGGCGCGTCCAGAAGTTCGCGCTGCGCGAGCGCGGTGTGACGCCGGATACGTGGGATGCGGTGCGCGAGAACTTCACCATCCGCCGCTGAGCACGGCGGGGAAGAGGAGGAGGCCGGCATGTCGACAAGAGACTGGATCAAGACGCGCATTCAGGATTTCGTGATGCGGCAGATGAACGACCTGCGGCCCGAGACCGTCGCGGAAGCCGAGGGCGACGTGCTCGAGGTCGGATTCGGCACGGGTCTCAACCTCGGCTACTACCCGCCGACCGTGAAGTCGTTGACCGGCCTCGACCCGTTCGTGGCCGAGGGCTACCGCGCGCTCACCGAGCGGATCGCGGCCGCCCGTTTCCCGATCGAGCGCTGCGCCCTGCGCGCCGACGGCGAGCTCCCCTTCGATGCGGGCCGTTTCGACACGGTCATTACCACCTGGACCCTGTGCTCGATCCCGGAACCGAAGGCGGCGTTGGCCGAGATGCGCCGCGTGCTCAAGCCCGGTGGACGCTACGTGTTCATCGAGCACGGCCTCGCGCCAACCGCACGCACGGCCCGCTGGCAGCACCGCGTCAATCCGGTGTGGCGCTGCATCGCCGACGGCTGCAACATCAACCGCCCGATCGACCGCCTGGTCGAGGACAGCGGCTTCGATCTCGCCTCCATCGACCGCTTCCGACACACGGTGCCGGCCCTCATCGCCCACATGTACCGCGGCGTCGCGACGCGCGCGGCCTGAATGGGAGACGGGGCGGGCGCGACGTGAAGGTGTTGGTGACCGGCGGGACCGGCTTCGTGGGCTCGCACGTCGTCGGGGCGTTGCGTTCGTGTGGCCACGAGGTACGCCTGCTCGCCCGCAGTCGGGAGAAGGTCGACCGCGTGATGCGCGCGCGCGGCCTCGCGGTGACGGACGTGGTGCAGGGCGACATGGTCGACCCGGAGGCCGTGCGGAAGTCTCTCACAGGCTGTGAGGCGGTGGTGCACGCCGCCGCGGAAGTGGGGATCGGCCGGGGCGAATCCGTGTTCGCGTCGAACACGGCCGGGAGCCGTAACGTGCTTGGCAGCGCCGTCGCCCTGGGGCTCGACCCCGTGATCCACGTCTCGAGCGTCGCCATCATGTTTCCTCCCCCAGGGCCTGTCCTCACAGTCGACGATCCATTGGTCAGTCTCGATACGGACTACGGGCGCTCGAAGGCAGACGCCGAGCGCCATGCCCGCGAGCTCCAGGCCGGCGGTGCGCCGGTGACGATCATCTACCCTTCGGGTGTCTACGGCCCTGGTGAGCTCGAGATCGGGCTCAGCAACAAGGGGCTGCGCGACCGCATCAAGTACGGCTGGTTCATGACGACCGGCGGTGCCGGAATCGTCGACGTGCGCGACCTGTCTGCCTTCATCGCCGCCGCAATCGAGCCGGGTCGTGGACCGAGCCGCTTCATGGTCGGGGGTCACTTCCTGCCCTGGGCGGAGGAGGCGGATCTCTGCCAGGAGATCACCGGGCGGAGGGTGCGGCGCATCCCCGCGTCGCCGCGCGTGGTGCGCGGCATCGGGCACGCCGTCGACTTCATCAAGACCGTCGTTCCGACCTTCGACTATCCGCTCACTCACGAGGCGTCGCTCTTCGTCACCCGCTTCGTGCCGTGCGACAGCCGCCGCTCCATCGAAGAGCTGGGCGTGGACTTCCGTCCGACCCGAGAGACCCTGGAAGATTCGATTCGTTGGCTTCTCGAGACGGGAGAGCTGGCGCCGAAGTTCGCACCGCGGCTCGTGGACTGAGCCGCCCGCGTGGACGCTCCGCGAATCCGGCACTCGCTGCTCCGGGGCCTCGCGTGGGTCGGGCTCTCCCTCGCCATCGCCGGCATCGTGTACAGCCAGAACACCCGCCGGCCCTTCGCCGATGGGCTCTTCTACCTGTCGGCCCTGCACTCCCTCTACGTCGACGGCGACGTCGACCTGCGCAACGAGGCCGCACACCACGACTGGCTCGAGTACTACTCGCGGGAACGGCCCCTCCCCTCCGGTCTCCTCCGCAATCCCCATCCCATCGGTCCGTCACTGCTGTGGGCGCCCTTCTACGCCGCATCCGACCTGTGGCAGCGCGCCAACGGCGGCCCGGGCATGACCGCGGAGGTCGGCCCCGACCACCGCCCGGCGACGTTCGGGACGGTGTTCTGGATCTCGCTCGGCCTGTTCGTCCTCGCCGACGCGCTGCGGCGCCTCGGCGTCTCACGCGGGCCGCGCCGCGCCGCGGTGTCCATGGCGCTGTTGGCGACTCCGCTTCCCGCCTACATCACCTTCGCCCCGGTGATGGGCCACGGCTGCGCCTTCGCCGCCACGTCCGTCTTCCTCTGGACCCTCGCGTGGTGCCACGAGGATCGCGCGGAAGCGCTGCGTTGGGCGGCCTGCGGCCTGGCACTCGGCGTCGCCTTCAGCGTGCGCTGGCAGGATGCGCTGCTCGTCGCCGCGCCGCTGTCGCTGCTGGTGAGCCTCCCGCGCGCGTCGCTCGCGCGGCGGGGCCGCTGCCTCGCCTGGCTCGGGCTCGGCGGGCTCGTCGGCTCGTTGCCCCAGCTGCTCTACTGGAAGGCGCTCTACGGGAGCTTCGTCACCATGCCCCAGGGAGGGGGATTCCTCTCGTTCGAGCACGCCGATCCGATCGCCTTTCTCTTCTCCACCTGGAACGGCGTCTTCCTGTGTCACCCGGTGTGGCTCTTCGCGTTGGCGGGCTTCGCCTTGCCGGGAGCGTTGTGGCGGGACGGTCCCGCCGGGCTGCGCCGCGGCCTCGCCGCCGTCATCGCCGCCGAGCTGTTCGTGTGCATGCTCGTCGTCGACTGGTGGTCCGGCGGCGCCTTCGGTCAGCGCCGCCTGATATCGATGATTCCGCTGCTCGCGCTGGGCCTCGCCTCTCTCCTCGACGAAGCGCGCACGCGCTTCGCCCCATTTCGCCGCGATGCGGTCTTCGCCGTCCTCGGCGTGGTGACGGCGTGGAACATCCTCTCCCTCGAGCGGCTGCACGAGGGCGCACTGCCCTACAACCCGATCGATCCGGACTTCTATCCCAGCGGCGAGATCTACGAACACTACGACGTCGGCCGCCGCACCGCGGACATCCTGTTCGGACGGAAGATCCCCCGCTGACGCGCCGCGCCGGTTTGGTCGAAGAACCCGATTCAAGGGTTCTTCATCGGACTCGTTGCCCTCCCCGGGGTACCGACCAGGACTCGACACAAGACCCATCTCCGGACCCGGAGACGAATCACGGCGTCTTTGCCCTATCCTCCTCGGACGTCGCGCTTCACGGCGAGGCGGGCCACGACCTCTGACTGGCGCGCCGACCCGAGGGGTCGAGACTCGCCGTGCCGAAGAACCGGCGAGGCGTGACCCATCGGACCCGCTCGAGGGGATTCTCCATGATGCGCACCGTCGACCTCGGCCAGGGGGTATGGGCGATCACCGATCGGTCCCGACTGCCGGGAGTGGGCCATCTCACCATCAACGCGTTCGTGCTCGATGGCCCCGAACCGCTGCTTATCGACACCCAGATCGCCTCGGCCCGCGAGCCCTTTCTCGAGGTGCTGCGCGGAGTGATCGACCCCGCAGACCTCCGCTGGGTCGCCATCACCCACACGGATGCGGATCACATCGGAAACCTGGCGGCCGTGCTCGATCGGGCACCCCGCGCCCGCCTGCTGACGAACTACACCGGGTTCATCAAGCTCTCGACCCACTGTCCAGTCCACCCGTCGCGCCTGCAGCTGGTCCGGCCCGGAGAACGGGTGCGAACGGGTGAGCGGACGCTCACTGCGTTTCGCCCACCGCTCTACGACGCACCGGAGACCATGGCCTTCTTCGACCACACCTCCGCGGTCCTGTTCGCTGCCGACTGCTTTGGTGCCATCGAGCCCGAGGCCGACGGCGAGCAGAGCCCGCTGTCGGCGGACGCCTGGCGGGCCGCAATGGCCCTCTGGGTCGCCATCGACACGCCCTGGGCCCACAGCGTCGATCGGGACCGCTTCGCCGAGGCGGTGGGAGCCATCACGCGGCTCCAACCGGTGTCGATCCGAGCGGGTCACCTGCCGCTCGGCGTCCACGACGTGCCGACGCTGACCCGGGGCCTCCTGGCCAGCCTCGACGGCCCCGAGTTCCGCGGACCGAGCCACGCGGAGTTTCTGCGGCTGCTGGAGCGCTGAATCACACGTCGCCGTACCTGCCGCCACGTACCGCGATCGATACGGATTGGAGCTGAAGCCATGTCACTCGAGCCTTCCCAGACCTTCTTCGTCACCGGAGGGAGCGGCTACCTCGGGCGCAACCTGTTGCGCTCGTTGGCAGGAGCGGGCCATCGCGTCCGAGCGCTCGCCCGGAGCGAGGCGTCTTCCGACGTCGTCGCGGGCCTGGGAGCCGAGCCCGTCCCTGGCGATCTGTCGGACATCGAGGCCTTGTGCAAGGGCATGTCCGACGCCGGCTACCTGATTCACGCAGCCGCCGATACAGGCCACGGCGCCGCCACGCTCGCGCAAGAGCAGGCCAATCTGCAAGGAACCCGGAACGTCTACGCAGCGGCAAGGAAGGCCGGCGTTCGCCGCGCGCTCCACCTGAGCACCGAGGCTGTCCTGCTGAGCGGTGGACCATTGCGCAACGCGGATGAGACGACTCCGATGCCGGCGTCCCCTGCGGGCGGATATTCGAAGACGAAGGCGGAAGCAGAGCGCATCGCGCTGGAGAGCGATGGCGATGGCCTGGACGTCGTCGTCCTGCGTCCGCGTTTCGTGTGGGGGCGAGATGACACGACCGCCCTGCCTCAGCTCATCGACGCAGCCCGCTCCGGAAGGCTCTCGTGGATCGGCGGCGGGCGTTACCTCATGTCGACGACCCATATCGCGAACGTCGTACATGGCGTGACGCTCGCGCTGGAGCGCGGTCGCGGGGGAGAAGTCTATTTCATCTCCGACGGTGAGCCGGTGGAATTTCGAAGCTTCATCACGGCGCTCCTCGGGACCCAGGGCGTCGAGCCTCCGTCGCGGGAGGTCCCACGCTGGGTGGTGGCCGCGGTCGTTTGCATCGGGGATGCACTCGCCCGCATGACCGGAGGTGCCGTTCATGGGCCGATGAGTTGGCAGGAGTACGCGGTTCTCGGAGTCGAGGTGACGTTGAACATCGAGAAGGCGCGCAGCGAACTCGGATACCAGCCCATCGTGACTCGGGAAGAAGGGCTTGCCGAGCTCCGCACCGACATCACATCACCGCCCGATCCGGACTCCTCCAACGCCGCGTAGGATGAACTCGGTCGCGACGGTCTTCACGGATTCCGATCGAAAAAAAGGAGGGGCGCGGGCACCGGCTGATGCGGATCCCCCCGCGAGAGCGCGCTGGCCCGCGAGGTGCTCGATCGGGCGATGACGGGCATCGCCGTGCCCCTGGGAGGCGCCGCCGCGAAGGCGCCGGCGACGCTTGCGGGCGTCGTCGACGTCGTGGTCGTCGCCGCGCTCCACCTCTGGGACCACCCGGATACGGCGCGGCTCCTGCTCCATTGGGTCCTGTCGGCGAAGGACGCGGCGACTGGCTTCGACGTCTCGCTGCCGATCGACGCGGTCGGCGCGCCGTCGGGCGACATGTTCCGCGCGATCGTCGGGTTGCTCGGACGGGCTCGGAGTGCGGGCGCAATCCGCGAGGTAGCTTGGCCCGAGGCGTTCGTCGCCGCGGTTGGAGCGATTGCGCTGCGGCCCGCGACCTATCGATCGCTGCTCGCGAGCCAGGAGCCGGACCGGGGGAAAGCCGAGGCGCGAATCGCCTGGGAGAGCGAGGTGCGCGCTCTGGTGCGGGGAATGCTCGCTCCGTGATCGCAGGGCCGGTCCGGGAGGGCGAGCGCGCCGAGATCCTCGACGTCCTGCGTGGCTTCGCTCTCCTCGGGATCTTCCTGGCCCACGTCCCCGGTTTCTCTGGCTGGGACTACGTGTCGGCCGCCGATCAGGCGCTTCTCGACCCCGGCAGCGACGAGCTGCTGCAATTTCTTCGCGACGCCTTCGTTCGCGGAAAATTCTATTCGCTCTTCTCGCTGCTCTTCGGTTTCGGCTTCGCGATCCAGCACGCCAGTGCGATGCGGCAGGGCGTCGGCTTCCAGAGCCGATTTCGCCGCCGGCAGCTCGGTCTCCTCGCTCTCGGCGTCGCGCACAGCGCCGGATGGCACTCACGACGTATCTGACGCAGACCGCGATCGGCATCGGTGTCTTCTACGGGGTGGGCTTCGGGCTGCGGGGCACGCTCTCGTTGACCGAGGGTCTCGCGGTCGCCCTCGCGGTGTTCTCGTTGCAGGCGTTGGCCGCCCGGCACTGGCTGCGTTGGTTTCGATACGGCCCGGTCGAGTGGGCCTGGCGCTGCGTCACCTACGGTTGCGTCCTGCCGTTTCGGCGCCTGTCTCGTGGCTGATCGCGCGCGTTCTTCCGTTTCCGACGGTCGCGCACGCTGGCTCCTTGGGCGGAGCGCTCGATCGCTCGGGAGGGGAAGCACGGGACTCCGCCCCACTGGGACTCGCCCTGGGCGATGCCCCGTGGGGTGGTCATGATCCAGGCAGCCAGCTGCTACGTTTGCGCGTCATGACTGCCATCTCCCCCGTCTATCGCATCTGCACCCTGTGTGAGGCGACCTGCGGCATCGAGGTCCACGTCGACGGCGACACCGTGACGAAGATCCGCGGTGACGAGGCCGATCCCTTCAGCCGCGGGTACATCTGCCCCAAGGCCGACGCCATGAAGGGTCTCGAGGAAGATCCGGACCGGCTGCGCCAGCCGATGCGCAAGACGGCCGACGGCTTCGAGCCGATCTCGTGGGACGAGGCCTTCGATCTGGCGATCGACGGCCTGCTGCGGGTGCGCGAGCAGCGTGGTCCCGCCGCCCTCGGTGCCTATCTCGGCAACCCGTCGGCCCACAGCCTTCACGCCATGCTGTACGGCCAGGTGGTGCTGCGCGCCCTCGGCTCGCCCCAGGTCTACAGCGCCAGCTCCGCCGACCAGCTCCCCAAGATGGTGAGCGGTGGTCTGATGTTCGGAGGTGCGCTCACCATTCCGGTGCCCGATCTCGACCGCACCCAGTACCTGATGATCCTCGGGGGCAATCCGCTGGTTTCGAACGGCAGCCTGATGACGGCGCCGGGCATGCGCAACCGCCTGCGCGCCATCCGACAGCGCGGCGGCCGTGTGGTCGTCGTAGACCCGCGCCGCAGCGAGACGGCGGGCGCCGCCGATGAGCACCATTTCATCCGGCCGGGCACCGACGCGCTCTTCCTGCTGGCCCTCTGCCACGTGATGGTCTCCGAGGGGCTCTCGGATCTCGGCAACGTGAAGGCCCATGTGCGCGGCCTCCAAGACGTCGAGGAGATCGTCGCGCGCTACGCGCCGGAGCGAGTGGCCGAACGCGTCGGCATCGACCCGGAGACCATCCGCAGGCTCGCGCGCGAGCTCTGCGCCGCCGAATCGGCGGCGTGCTACGGGCGGATCGGAACGACCTGTCAGTCCTTCGGGACGCTGGCGAGCTGGGCGGTCGATCTGGTCAACGCGCTCTCGGGCAACCTCGACCGCGAGGGGGGAGCCCTCTTCGCGAAGCCCGCTGCTCTGCGCGGTGCCAACCGGGGGCACGGCAAGACAGGCGGGGGCGGCGTCAAGCTCGGGCGGAGACACAGCCGTGTCAAGAACCTTCCCGAGATGTTCGGCGAATTTCCGGTATCGACTCTGGCAGACGAGATCGAGGAGCCGGGCGAAGGACAGATCCGCGCCATGGTCACGATCGCCGGCAACCCGGTGCTCAGCGCCCCCAACGCCGGGCGGCTGGCTCGGGCGTTCGAGTCCCTCGACTTCATGGTTGCCGTCGACTTCTACATCAACGAGACCACGCGAAACGCCGACGTCATCCTGCCGCCGCCTCCGCCGCTCCAGCGGGACACCTACGACGTCGCGCTCTACAACCTGGCCGTGCGCAACGTCGCCAAGTACTCCAAACCCGCGATTCCCAAGCCCGATGACCATGTCGACGAGTGGGAGATCCTGCTCACCCTCGCCAAGGGCTTGATGGGCATGGGCGGGATGAGCCTCGACGAGGCCGACGACTTCGTCTTCCGCCAGTTCGCCGAAGGAGAGGTCGGCGACGGCGGGCGCTGGCAGGGCCTCACCGTCGACGAGGTCGCCCTGGCCGAGAAGGGGCGCAAAGGACCGGCCCGAATCCTCGACGCGATGCTCCGGATCGGCCACTACGGCGATGGCTTCGGCCGTGAGCCGGAAGGCTTGACGCTGGCGAAGCTCG
>JBHHVG010000078.1:0-9949 GCA_046754165.1 Myxococcota bacterium | reverse complement strand
GAACCTGTGCGATGGCGGGCCAAGTGGATGTTCCCAGCGGGCTGGCCTCGCCGATGTCGAGCATCCTCCGGCCCAGCTCGGTCCTCTCCATCGCCATCGTCATCTCGACCGGATCCATGGGCGGGAGATAGGTCGCGGGCCCGACGATCTCGTTCACGATGCGCTTCCATTCGCGACTCACCCTGCCGAAGGTGGACGCGTCTTCGAAGGAGAACTTGCTGATCGAATCCTTGGTGTCGTTGGTCTGACGCGCCATCAGGAGCGACGAGCCATCCTCGAACACCATGCCCGTCTGGGCGTTGGGCCGGATCCACGTCAACGCCGGCCCATCGAGGTCGAAGTCGCGGATCGCGGGCATATAGTCGACCATCATGTGGTAGAGCACGTGGGGGTTGGAGGCGTAGCACGGGAAGAGATTCTCCTCCGTCGCGAGGCCCCCACCCACTTCGAAGCGGCGTTCACAGATCGCGACGCTGAGTCCGGAACGGGCCAGGTACGCGCCGGCGATCAGCCCGTTGGGACCGCCGCCGATGATCACGACGTCGAACCCGCTCTCGTCGGGAAACTCCTCCATCATGTGCCCGAACGGATCGCCGGCGTCGTACGCGAACTTCGAAGCGTATTTGAAATCGACCACGCTCTCGCCTCCAGGTTCCGATCCGTCAGCGGCGACTCGCGGAGATCTTGCCTTCCGCCGGGATGTAGTAGGGCGACGCGTACCACCAGTCGCCGGGTTCTGCGACGCCGTCCTCGATCAGGATGTGCATGAGGTTGTACGGAATCGCCATGAGACACAGCCCCCCCGGATGACCCGAGGTCTGGTGGGCGTGGTAGAGCCCTTCGATGGGAGAGCGGTAGCGGGCCAGTTCCGGGATGGGCCGGTTCGTCCAGAGCTGATCCTCATCGTGACGACTGCCGCACCATGTGCCTCCGATCAGTCCCGTATTCCGAAACTCGACGTCGCGGCCTGACGCGCTCCAGTGGTGGATGACATTGTCTTCGTCGAGTCCGTCGAGCATCTGGCTGTAGGACGCGCGCATGAACCGGTCCATGTCGGCCTTGTAGCCGTCGAGGGCGTCCTCTCCCTCCAGGTGGTAGTCCGGAGACGTCACCGCCATCTCGAACGCGGTGGAGATATAGCCCCGGGGATAGGAGCCCTGGCAGTCCGTGGGATCGAATGCCTGCACCGGCGCCTGGAACCACATGGCTCGCTCCGGAGGAACGGTCGGTTGTCCCTTGCGGCCATCGACGTCAGCCACGTTCTCGTAGTAGATCTCGCGTGAGTCACAGGGGTAGACGCCGCACTGCGGCTGCCGGTCGACTCCGAGATGCTTCGTCTCGTGCGCATCCGCGAATCGCCCGTTGAATCGAAGAGGCGCCTTCGTGTGAAACGTCGACACGTAGAGGGTCTGGTTCTTGAGGCTGATGTCCTCGATCTTCTGCACGATCGACGGGTCGAGGTGCCGGGGGCCGACCAGGTCGAGAAAGGCCTGGTGGACGTCGCAGGCGGCGATCACCGCCTTGTCGGCCCGGATCGTCTTGCCCCCCGAAGCCGCCGTTTCCCGCAGTCGCACACCTACCGCCCGGCCATCGTCGATGAGGATCTCGTCCACGGGGCAGCTCGTGCGAATCGTCGCCCCCTTGTGCACGGCGGCGCGAAGGATCGCGTGGAAGTAGCCGTGCAGGCCGCCACGCGGGAGGCTCGTGTGGCCCATGTTGGGCAGGGTCAGGAGCTGGACGCACAGCACCGCGGGAATCGCGACACCTTCCCAGTGGCCCGCGGCCCCGGACGCCCAGGCCGCGAATGCCATCGCGACCTTGAAGTGCTCGGACTCGAGGTGCTCGTCCATGAGGTCGAACATCGTCATTTCACGCAGCTCGGGGGTCCAGATCTCCGGCTGGTGCTTCTTGTAGACCTGCATGTAGGGAGTGTTCTCGTCGGTCACCTCCACCTCGGGCGGATGGGGCGGACAGTAGAACGCGGAGCGCATCAGCTCCCGGGTAAAGGGCGGCTGTCCGAGCATGCCCGCGAGCTTGGCCCAGCCCATCTGGTCCTGCTGCGTGATGGGGCGCCAGCCGTCCGTGCACGCCAGTCGGGTATCGTTTTCGAGAGGGCTCCGGGGATCCCATTCCATGCGGAATCCGTACTTGTGGAGTTCGAGCTGCTCGAAGCCCGGTGCCGCCGACGCGTACATGAGCATCGCGTGGGGATAGATGCGCACACCGGGAAGGGGCTCCACCGTCTCGCAGGCGCCGCCGCACTCCGTCCTCTCTTCGAGGACGCAGACGCTGAGCCCGCACTTCGCGAGGTAGGCCGCCGTGGTCATTCCGTTCGGGCCACCCCCGATGATGACCACGTCGAAACGTTCGTCCCTGCCCATCACGGCCTCCCTTCCAGACGCGGCCGCCGCCTGTTGATTTCCTGCGGCGCGGCCGCCTACTGCATCTTCGACCGGCGGTTTCGCTCGTGGACCACGAGTCGTGCCACTTCGCTGCCCGATAGGGCCGCCTGGTGGGTACCCATCCCGGCTGCGCCGGCGTCCGCACCGGCGAAGTAGAGACCTCGAATGGGCGCGTCGACCGAAGGCTTGTGCCTTCCGCATTGCCCCACCACCTGCGCCAGGCCGACGCACTCACCCCCCTGGCCGGGCAGCACGCTGTCGCGCGTCAGGGCGCTGATCTCCTTCGGGCCGGCGTACTCGCGACGTTCCGTGGCGTTCGAAATCTCCGGGAAGAGACGTTGCATCTGCCGGTCCATCACCCGCCAGAGCCCGTCGATCTCCGCGGCATCGGGGTCTGGGGAGCAGATCGTCCCGGACACCAGCACCTGCTTCCCTGGAGGAGCCGCGTTCTCGTCGTAGAAGGAGTGGTTGACCATGAAGAGGATGACTTCGTCGGGGGTGTGCCCCTCCTTCATCCGGATGAAGCGCTCCATGTCGACCCAGCTCTCGTCCGCATAGGCGACGTACATGGCGACGTCCATCACCGGTTTCTCGAGGAAGTAGCGGACGCTGGTAAAGGCCCAGCCGGGAACCAGCCCCTTGATGGAGTTCACGTAGCTCCGGTCGAAGTGCTCCTCGCCCACGAGCGCGAGCACGGTGGGCTGGAGACCCGCGCTGCTCACGACGATCGGCGCGCGGAAGCGCCCCTTGGCGCTCATCACGCCCGTGACCGCGCCGTTCTCGACCAGGATCTTCTCCACCCGATTGCTGCGGATCAGGGTTCCACCGTTCTTCTCGAACTCGCGTACCATCACCCTGGCCAGCGATCCGAAGCCGCCCTTGTACTGCCCTCCTCCACCCTGGACCATGATCTGGCGCATGATGCGGATCTGCTCGGACGCGGCGACCAGGTCGATGGGCTCGGCCAGCGATGCGTTGGCGTGGAAGGCCAGGTAGCTGTAGAGCTCGTAGGGAACGTCGTGCTCGCACAGGTACTCGTGCATGCTGACGTCGTCGAGGACGTCGATCTCGTCCTCGGTCATGGTCACGAGGCCGGCCATGAAGGTCGCCGCCTTTCGCTGCGCCTCGGCGTCGATGTCCCACAGCTCGAAGAAAGGCGCCGGGTCCGCCATCGCCTGGCCCTGGTCGGTGAACCGGTACTCGTCCCAACCGCGCTTCCGGTAGGCGATCCTGATGACGTCCCGCTCGTCATCGGGCTCGAGGGCGGGCTGGAACTCGTCGGCCACGCCCAGCTCGGCGAAGATGGCCTCGAAGGCAGAGCCGCGCATGGGAACCTGGCCGTGGGGGAAGAGGTCGTAGGCGTAGCCGCCCCGGTCGATGCTCACCATCTTGCCACCGAGAAAGCCGTTCTTCTCGACGAGCAGCGTGTTCACGCCACGCTTCTGGAGGAGGGTCGCGCAGGAAGCCCCACCGGGCCCGCTGCCGATCACGACGACATCGTAGGTCTCGTCTGTCATTCCTGGATCCTCATGAGCTCTCGTGGGCGCTACTCGGCGACGTCCTCCTCGTCGTCCTCGTCACCCTCGCGGGCAATCTGCGGGAACATCTGGAGGATGAGCGCATCGATGAAGCGGATCTGGCGCTCGACGCCCGCGTCCGAGAGGGGGTCGACGTCGAAGACCTCCCGGACGAGCGGCGCCAGCGCGAAGTGACCGAACGAGACATGGATGAAGAGCGCGGCAACCAGCGGGAGCAGGCGCTCCTCGAGCGCCGCCGGCATCGCACCGCCCTTGAGCTCGCCGACGATTCGGACCATCAGCGGGCGGAACCACTTTCGGGCCAGGGACGTGAGATGATCTCCTTCGGCCATGGCCTCGAGGTAGACGAGGCGCGACAGGTTCGGGTGCTCGGCGAGGTGGCGCATCACCTCCGCGATCAACGCGCGCGTGGATTCGAGCTCGTGGGGGCCGGCGGCGTACCTCTCGAGCTGCGCGATCAGCGGCTTCATGCCGCGCTCGAGCACCGCCTCGTAGAGCGCGCTCTTGCTCGGGTAGTAGTTGTAGAGGGTGGCGCCGTTCATGCCCGCCGCCTGAGCGATCTCGCGCACCCGAGTGCCCGCGAGACCACGGCGGGCGAAGACCACTTCGGCCGCGTCGAGGATTGCCCTCTCGGTGAAGGCGGTGCGCTCCGCCTGGGCGGCGCGTGCGGTCCGGCTCTCGTTCGGGTGATCCGCCATGATTCCGGTCTTCACCATTCAGAATAAACGTTCATTTATTTTACAGATCAGATATTTAGCGCATGCTGGACGGCTGGCAAGGGCCGCCGTCCAGCCCGTGCTCCCGCCTCGAGATGCCGGCGGCCACGGGCATGGAAAAGGCTCCCGGGAAGCGCAGCCGGGGGCTGCCTGCCCCCCTGGATTCCAGCCTGGAGTGCCCCGCCCGTGCCGGCGCCGTCGAGCGCGCAGGGGCTCGTGGAGAAGCGGGCGCTCAGGGCACGAGGCGCCCGCGACGCGGCCTGGGATGCTTGCGAGGTCGGGCTTCGCAGGGGCCGTCGTGGACCACGTTCACACCCGCGTGGGCGGCCGAGCACGCGTTTCCCCAGGTGTTCCCGTCGCAGCCGCAGACCGGCTTGGCGACGAGGGGACAGATCTGGGGACGTCGCTGGCACTCGCCCGCTGCATCGCCGCAAACCCCGGGTTCCTTCGCGCACCATTGCGCGCGATCGCAGCCCGCGTTGTCCTTGCACTCGACCGGCGGAACGTCGCAGACACCGTCGTGTGCCTTGGAGACGCCCGCGCGGCGACGCAGACAGTCGTTGCCGTAGGTGTGCTCGTCGCAGCCGCATACCGGCGCGAAGACCTCCACGCAGGCGTCCGGCTTCGGCACGCAGATCCCAGCGGGCGAGACATCGAGCAGGCCGCACGCCTGCACCTCACAGAAGGCCTCGGGGCCGCAATCCTCGTCGGTGTCGCAGGTCGCCGGTCGGCACTCGCCCTCGTGCGCGAGGGAAGTGCCGGCCCTGGCCGCCTCACAGCCGTTGCCGTAGGTACGCCCGTCGCATCCGCACACGGGGTCGAACACCTGGATGCAGCCCTCCGGTCGTGCACCGCAGATTCCCTCTTCTTCGCAAGCACCGGGACGCTTCTGGCAGAAGTCGTCAGGCGCGCAATGGTCGTTGCCCTTGCACGGACCGGGCGGGTCGTAGCACGCGCCTTCGTGAGCGAGGGGCACTCCGGCGTGCCGCCGTTCGCAGTCGTTGCCGTAGGTCTGCCCGTTGCACCCGCACACCGGCGCCAGCACCCGGGTGCAGAACTCCGGCTTCGCCTCGCACTGGCCGAAGGCCAGCGCATCGCAGCCGGGCGGCAGCTCGCAGAAGGAAGCGACGTCGCAGGGGAGGCCGTTCGGTCCGCCACAGTGCTCGGGCGTACAGACACCCGGGCTCACGATCTCGGCACCGGCACAGCGAGCCTCGCACGCGTTCACGTAGCTCGCTCCGCTGCGCGCGCAGACGGGGGCGAATCGACCGGAGCAGCAGCAGCTGCACTCCTCCACGCGTTCGGCCAGGCGGTCGATCCTCGTGGCGTTGGCGCCCGCGAGATCGGCGGGGCTGCCCGAACTGCTGCCTTCGATCCCGAGCGACAGGAACGAGACGACGGCCACCGTGACCAGCGCGTAACGAGACGAGGTGCGATGCATGGCGTTCTCCGAGGTCGAAGGGGACCGTCCTGCCATTATCGTCCAACTGTGGATTCGCCTTCAAGCGGCGCCAGCGGACACACCGCGCCGAGGGGCATTCCGTCCCGCTCGGCAACACGGATTGTCTCTGCTGCGCCGCCCCCGTCGAGAACCGAACACGAATGTGTAATTCTGCCACACCCGGATCCGCTTGCGCAGCTTCCGAATCAGCCGACGCCGACTACCAGGGCGACAGCGTCCAGGTGCGGGTGTCGTCGATCTCGGCACCGATCTCGGCGGACGAGATCTCGACCCATTGCTTCGCCCACTCCTCGATGATCTTGTGGGCGTGGCCGTACCAGGTGGCACGCCGAAGGTTGATGGGGCCGAACTTTCCGGTTTCGCGATCGGCAAACATGGCCACGACCTCACCGCTGTCGGCGGCCCGTACGCGTCCCTCGATGGCCACGATGCCCTTGGCCGTCTCCTTGGCGGCGATGCCCGCCCCGACCGGAGCCGCGACGACCGTCGCCGCGAGGCCGAGCGTGCCGAGCGTCGCCTTGTTCGGCACCACCTGGATCAATGCCAGCTCGAAGATCAGGCTGTCCTGCTGCGGGGTCCCGACCACCGTGAAGCGGCCGGACGGATCCGCGCGAAAGGCCTTCTCGAACTCGGCCCTGGTGTATTTCGCCAACTTGTCCGTGTCCTCCTCGATGCGGTGCCCCTTGAGGTTCGTCTTGGCCCAGCCGCCCGGGTCGTCGAGGTAGGAGGTGTCCACCTCCGCGATGTGGATGGTCTGGTATCGGGGCGCGTTCCAGCCATGTGCGACCCAGACCCGGTGAAAGGGGAAGTGCTCGCGGTCCTCGGCGAGCCGTCCCGATCTGGGCAGGAAGCCCGAATCGGGGGCGGGCTTGGCTTTGCAACCCGCGAGAGGCCCGGCGATCAGCAGCGTGCACAGTGCGAGGCGCGCGAAGCGCATGGAGACCTCCTTTCGAAGCACTCGTGAGTGTAACGCCTGGAGCATCCCCCTGGATAGCAGCGATCGCCCGCCGCATCGGATGCGCGGCCCCCTGGTTCGCGCACACACTCAATCGTGCGACGAGTCCGGACCAGAGGCCCGCCCGGCGGCGATGACGTGATCTCCTACCGGTTGGCGCTCGGGGGATGCCTGGCTGTAGTCGCCAAACGGCCCGTCGCGCTTCTCGATCGCGGCGCGCACCCCTTCCTTCTCGGCGAGCTCGATGAAGTGGAGCGCCTCGGGTGTGTTGCGCATGAAGCCGTCCAGGACCGGCCCCAGCGTCTGCGTCGAGTGCAGCCCCATGTTCTCGTAGGCCTGATTGACGATCAGCTTCATGGCAGCCAGCTGTGACAGCGGGATCCGGGCCAGCTCGAGCGCCCGCCTGCGGACCTCCCCCTCGAGCGCTTCGAACGGCACCGCCGCGTTGATCAGTCCGATCTCGGCCGCCTCGAGGCCGGAGAGAGGTTTGCCGCTGAGCGCGAGCTCCTTGGCTCGGGTGAGGCCCAGCCGGTAGAGCCACATTCCGGTCAGGTAGCAGCCCCACATGCGCGAGTACGGCGTGCCGATCTGTGCGTCCTCGGAGGCGATCACGAGGTCCGCGCACAGAGCCAGGTCCGAGCCGCCGCCCACGCACCAGCCGTGAACCTGGGAGATGACGGGCTTCGGGCTCCGCCAGAGACTCATGAACTTGGGAACCGGGCCGGTGAAGGCGCTCGTCACGCCGATCATGTCCTTGCCCGGGTCCCAGCGGCCGTCCGAGGCGAATCCGTCCTTCCAGTGCGCAAATCCGTCGGAGAAGTCGAAGCCGCCGGAGAAGCTCCGCCCCGCACCCCGCAGGACCAGCACGCGAACCTCGCGGTCGGCGTTGGCCGCGATCACCGCGCGTTCGAGCTCGTCGGGCATGGGCGGCACGATCGTGTTGAGCCGATCGGGTCGGTTCAGGGTGATGGTCGCGATGGCTCCAGCGGTCTCATAGAGAAGGGTTTCGAAATTCATGCGGACCTCGTGTCTCGTGGGGAGGGAATGCCGACGGCGTTCGGGGATGCCCCCTTTCGCTTGACGGCATAAAGTGAATTCAGTTTACTCCATGCGTGGAGCCGGTGTCACGGCGCGGAGCCGCCACCCGAGGGCGCCTGCTCCTGGCGGCGCGCCAGGAGCTGATCACGCGTCACGGCGTGCTCGAGGTCGACCGCACCGCCAAGCGGGCCGGGGTGTCCGTGGGCCTCATCTACCGCTACTACGCGTCCAAGTCCGGTCTGGTCGCAGCCGTGATGGAGGATTTTCACCGCCGCTTCAGCGAGCAGGTGATGGCATCCAACCCGTTCCCCGGCGCCAGCTGGGCGGAGCGGGAGCGGGAGCGCACGGGCTGCGCGGTCGAATTCCACTATCACGAGCCGCTCGCGCCGGTGGCGCTCTCTCGCCTGCACCTCGATCCCGCGGTCGCCGTGATCGAGGCGCAACAGCTCGACGCCCACATCGAGCTGGCCTCCCGGAACGTGGCCCAGGGCCAGCGCACCGGGGAGATTCGACGCGACCTCGATCCGCGCTTCGCCGCCGCCATGGTGTTGGGGGGGATGCGGCGGGTGATCGCCGAGGCGCTGTCGCGCGAGAGGCGGCCTCCCCCGCAGCGGGTGGCGGCACAGCTCTGGCGCTTCGTCGCATCGGTGCTCGGCTTGGACGCCGGCGAGGCGGAGCGTCCGCCCAGGCGACGGCGCCGCGGGCGGGGGCCCAGCGCTGTGCGTCGGGATTGAGCGACGGAACCCCCTCGATCCGGATCGGGCTCGAAACCGGAGAGCGGTCCCTGTCCCCGCAGGTGGGGGGTGTCCCCCCCCTTGCAAGGTGCGTTGCCCCCGAGATCGGGCGCTGCGTCGCAGAATCGACGCTCCCGGAGGGGACCTCCGAAGCGATCCCGTGCCGAGGCCGATCCATGATGTGATCTCGCGGTGATGTCATCTCGATATGGACGTTGCTACCTTCTGTGCACTCATGGAGAAGTACATGGGGATCGGGATTCTTCTCGGCATCTCCATTCTCTTCCACCTCGGAGCAGCGCTCCTGGCGCTGCGTCTGATTCGGATCACGGGAAGCCGCACCGTGTGGGCGACGATCGCCGTCGCCGTCTTCTCGATGGGCGTTCGGCAGTCGCTGACTCTCTACCGGCTCCTCACCGGCGACACCGCGGCGCTCGATCCGGTCGCCGAAGGGGTCGCCTTCGCGATCTCCCTCCTGATGTTCTTCGGACTCGCCGCGATCGGCCCTCTCTTCGTCTCCCTTCGCCGCACGCAGGACGAAGCGACCCGTTTCGGCAGGATCCTCGAAGACTCGCGCAACGAGATCTACCTGTTCGACGCGGAGACCCTGCGGTTGATCCAGGTCAACCGCGGCGCACGCGAGAACCTGGGCTACACGATGGACGAGCTTCGACAGCTCACCCCGCTGGACCTCAAGCCCGAGTTCGACGCCGCGTCCTTTGAAGAGCTGATCGCACCCCTCCGCGACGGAACGCGGCGAAATGTCGAGTTCTCGACCGTTCATCGCCGCAAGGACGGCTCGCTCTACCCGGTGGACGTACACCTGCAGGTCGCGGCGGACGAGCCCTCCCCACTCTTCGTGGCCATCGTCCTCGACGTCACGGAGGCCAAGGAGGTGGAGGAGACGCTGCGTCTCCGGGATCGCGCCATCTCCTCTGCACCTGTGGGCATCGTCTTCACCGACCCGCGCCAGGAGGACAATCCGGTCATCTACGCCAACCCGGCGTTCGAGCGGATCACGGGGTATTCGGCCGCCGAGGCGATCGGCCGGAATCCCCGCTACCTGCAGGGAGCCGAACGAGATCAGCCTGGACTACAGACCCT
>JBHHVG010000077.1:0-10039 GCA_046754165.1 Myxococcota bacterium | reverse complement strand
TCTTCGTCGACACCTTCATGGACGGCAAGACGCGCATCTTCGACACCAGCGATCCGCATGAGCCGGTGCTGGTTCACGAGCAGGTCATCGGAAAGCAGCTCAACATGGTGTCGCAGAGCTGGGACGGCAAGCGCTTCTACTTCACGTCCTCGCTGCTGGCGAACTGGGACAAGAAGGGCGACGACAACGAGCAGTTCCTGAAAGCCTACGACTGGGACGGCAAGACGTTGACGCCGACCTTCAGCATCGACTTCACCGCCGAGAAGCTCGGTCGCCCTCACCAGATGCGCTTTGGCTCCTTTGCACTGTACGGTCGGGTCGCTCCGCAGCCGGAAGCCGCAAGGCTTGCGGTCGTTCCCTGACGCGCGGGCGTCCGTGAAGCGGAGCGGATGGCTCTCCGGCTGTCTCGCCGCGGCGGTCCTGATCGCCGGGGTCGGGGCACGCGCTCATGGACCAGACGGCCACGCGGAGCCCGCTGCCGAGACGCGGGTATCGAGAAAGGGCCGCGCGGCCGCGGGCTTCGAGACTCCGGCGCCCGGCAGCTACACCCTGCCACCGCTGCGCCGCGCGGCCGACGGCGCCGTCGTCGCGAGCGATGGCTCGGCCACCACCCTGTACGACACCTTCGGCGACCGCACGGTCTTGCTGAGCTTCATCTATACCCGTTGCGGCCAGGCGGAAGGTTGCCCGCTGGCCACTGCGTCGCTGCGGCGGGTAGGGCACCGCCTGCGCGGTGAGCCGGAGCTGAACCGCCGGCTGCGGCTGGTGAGCCTGAGCTTCGATCCGAGGCGGGACACGCCGGAAGTGATGGCGCGTTACGGGGAGAGCTTCGCGGGCGGTGAGGTCGACTGGCAGTTTCTGACCACCACCTCGCAGCAGCAACTCCAGCCGATTCTCGAGTCCTACGACCAGACCCTGGTCACCGCGTCCGGCGGCTCCGGGGGCATCTCCCACGTCCTCCGGGTGTTCCTGATCGATCCGGACCGCCGCATCCGCAACGTCTACAGCACGTCCTTCCTCGACCCGGAAGCGCTCGTGAGCGACGTCCAGACCGTGTTGCTGGAGATCGATGGGCACGCCGCCGCGGCCCTGGCCGGTGCGTCCGTCGCCGGCCGCACCGGGCCGGGCGACGATCGCCGCGGATACGAGCACGACGACTACCGCACCCGTTCTGTCGGGATTGCGTCCCGTCGCGGCGCGCCCGCAGACCTGTTCGGCCGCGCGCACACGACCCAGCTGGGACTTCCCGCGCTGCCCGAACCCCGGGACAATCGCCTCACCGCCGAGAAGATCGCGCTGGGTCGCAAGCTCTTCTTCGATCGGCGTCTGTCGCAGAACGGCACCCTGTCCTGCGCCATGTGCCACATCCCGGAACAGGGCTTCGCCAGCAACGAGCTGGCCACGGCGGTGGGCATCGAGGGCCGCACGGTCAGACGCAACGCGCCCACTCTCTTCAACGTCGCCTACCTGCCCAATCTCTTTCACGACGGGCGCGAGACGCGGCTGGAGCACCAGGTGTGGGGGCCCCTGCTTGCGGCGAACGAGATGGGGAACCCGTCGATCGGCGCGGTTCTGGCGACGATCCGCGACGCCGGCGACTACGACGGATTCTTCGAGCGGGCGTTTCCGAAGCGGGGACTCGCGCAGGAGACCGTGGGCATGGCGCTCGCAAGCTACCAGCGCGCGCTCGTGGCGGGCGCGTCGCCTTTCGATCGCTGGAACTTCGGCGGCGAAGCACGCGCAGCCTCCGAGGCGGTGCGCCGAGGCTTCGAGCTCTTTCGCGGCGCGGCCGCGTGCGTGGCATGCCATACCGTCGGTGACGAGAACGCGCTCTTCACGGACGGTCGGTTCCACAATACCGGCGTCGGCTACGCTGCGTCGATGGGGCGCGATTCCGCGCTGCAACGCGTGCAGGTAGCGCCGGGCCGATATCTGATCGTAGACCGGGCGATCGTGGCGCAGGTCTCCGAGGCACCGCCGAGCGACCTGGGCCGCTACGAGATCACCCGGGATCCCGCCGATCGCTGGAAGTACCGGACGCCCACCCTGCGGAACATCGCGCTCACGGCGCCCTACATGCACGACGGCTCGCTCGCCACGCTCCGAGGGGTGGTCGACTTCTACGACCGGGGCGGCGTACCGAACGAGGGGCGCGATCCACTGCTGCGACCGCTGGGCCTACGCGAACGCGACGCCCTGCACCTCGTTGCCTTCCTCGAATCCCTCACGGGTGGAGACATCGAGACGCTCGTCGCAGACGCTTTCGCCGCGCCCATCGGCGACGTGCCGTAACGTCGCCGCCGCCTGCGCGGATCGCCCGGAGTCGCGGGACGAGACTCCAGGCGGCGGCAGCAACGCTCCGCCATCCGGCAACTCGGCTGCAACCCGTCCACATCGAGGAGATTCCCGTTCCGCGGCGTGGGAATCGCGAGCGAATCGGCGCATCATCTGGTTGACTTCTGAAGTCTCCGGGAAGGTGTTGCGCCGTTTCCGCCGCCGCGTTCCCGGGCGCCGCCGCGACCGAATTCCGGTGGACAGGGACACGATGATCGAATCCGAGTGGCTGGCTCCGACCCCGACCCCGGCGCCGCGCGCCGGTGCGCGCGTGGCTCGGCGCTGCTGCGCGCTGCGGCGGGCTGCGGCCGGGCTCGCTTCTCTGGTCGTCCTGGTCTCGGCGGCGGGTGCGCGCGCTCAGGAGTGGACGGGCCTGTTCGCGCTGAACTCGAGCTTCTCCACCGACATCGGCCCCGACTCGAACATCGAGATCGTGAGCGACGGCTCGCAGTGGCTGGCGGTCTGGGACGCGGCGGACCTGTTCGGCGCCGACAGGGATATCTTGATCGCCCGGTCGACGAATGGATCGTCCTGGACAGGAGCGTCGGCAGTCAACAGCAACGCGGTCGATGATACCGGTGCAGATTTGAAGCCGCGCATCGCGCTGAACGGCGAGAACGACTGGGTCGTGGTGTGGGAATCGAGCGACAGTCTCGGCAATACGATCGGCGGCGACCGCGACGTCCTCTTCTCGCGGACGACCGATGGGGGCGCGACCTTCACGCCGCCGGCGCCCATCGATATCGACGCGGGCGCCGACAGCGGAGACGACGTCGCTCCCCGCATCGCCAGCGACGGCGCCGGAACGCTGGTCGTGGTGTGGCAGACCGCCGACACGCTCTCGGGCACGATCGGCGCCGACGCGGACCTCCTCTTCTCGCGGTCGACCGACGGCGGCGCGACCTGGTCTGCCGTCGCGGCCCTCAATGCCACTGCGGCGTCGGACTCCGGTGACGACACGGCGCCGAACGTGGTCACCGATGCCAGCGGAAACTGGGTCGTCGTCTGGAGCTCTGCCGACGACCTCGGTGCCGGAATCGGAAGCGACTGGGACATCGTGGCGTCGCGGTCGACGGACTCGGGCGTGACCTGGACGGTGCCGGCGGCGGTCAACGGCAATGCGACCACGGACTCCGGGGGGGACACCCAGCCGCAGATCGACACCGATGGAGCGAATTGGCTGGCGGTGTGGCGCTCCACCGACTCGTTGGGAGGAACGGTCGGCGGCGACGCGGATATCTTCGTCGCAGCGTCGACGGATGCCGGTATCAGCTGGAGCGCCGCCGCGGCTCTCAACAACAACGCCGCTTCGGACGCGGGCAAGGATTCGAAACCGGACGTGGCCGTCGACGACGTCGGGAACTGGGTCGTCGCGTGGCGTTCCACGGAAGATCTTGGAGGTGTCCTCGGGACGGACGTCGACATCCTCTCGGCGACGTCGTCGGATGCCGGCGTCAGCTGGACGGGCCCGGTCTCGGTGAACCCCATCGCCGAGATCGACATCGGAACGGACACGCTCCCCAACGTCGCGACTGACGATTCCGGCCTCTGGATGGTCGCATGGGAATCCGACGAGGACGGTGGAGGCAGCGCCGGCCTCGATCGCGACATCCTGTTCACCACGGGCCTCGGGCCCGACTCGGATGGCGACGGCCTGATCGACGCCATCGAGGCCCACGTGCACGGCACCGACCCGCACGATCCGGACACGGATGACGACGGCTTCAGCGACGGCGAAGAGATCGACGGGGGATCCGACCCTCTAGACGTGAACTCCGTACCACTCGGTGTCGGCGTGCCTTTCGTCCTGAACGACGATGCGGCCAGTGACGACGGCGACGACGTGCGCGCCCAGGTCGCCACGGATGCAGCCGGCACCTGGCTCGTCGTGTGGCAGTCCACCGATACGCTGTCCGGCACGATCGGAGGCGACGCCGACATCCTGTTCGCACGCTCGTCCGACGACGGGGCGATCTGGTCTTCTCCGGCGGTCGTCAACACGAACGCCGGCGGCGACAGCGGGATCGACTTCGTCCCGGCCCTGGCGAGCGACGGAGCCGGAACCTGGATCGTGGTGTGGTACTCGAACGATCCCCTGGGCGGCACTCTCGGCAGCGACGTCGACATCCTGGTCGCGCGCTCCACCGACGGCGGAGCCACCTGGTCGGCTCCGCAGAAGCTCAACCAGAACGCGGACACGGACGCGGGCGTCGATGCCCATCCGCAGATCGCCGCCGACGGCTCCGGGAACTGGGTCGTCGTGTGGGATTCGACCGACACGCTGGGCGACACCATCGGCAGCGACCTCGATGTTCTGTGCGCACGCTCGAGTGACGGCGGCGTGACCTGGTCTTCGCCGGAGACGGTCGGTGACAACGCCGGCTTCGACGCGGGCGCCGACCGCGATCCCCAGGTCGCGACCGACGACGCGGGGATCTGGATCACCGCGTGGCAATCCGACGACGCGCTGGGCGGAGGGATCGGCACCGACTCGGACATCCTGTTCTCGCGCTCGGTCGACGCGGGCGCCGCATGGTCGCCGACCAGCGCGCTCAACAGCAACGCCGGATCCGACGCGGGCGGTGACTTCGGCGTTCACGCGGTGGCGGGCGCGTCGCAGGAGTGGGTGGCGACGTGGTACTCCCAGCAGAGCCTCGCGGGCGCGGGAACGGACGACGACATCTTCGCGGCGCGGTCGACGGACGGAGGCCAGACGTGGACTGCACCCGCGGTCGTGAACGACAACGCATCCAGCGATAGCGGCGACGACTTCGCGCCCCGACTCGAGACCGACGGAGCGGGGAACTACGTCGCCATCTGGTACTCCGCCGATACCCTCGGCGGTACCCTGGGCTCCGACTTCGACATCCTGTGGTCGCGCTCCATCGACGGAGGCCAGACGTGGCTGAAAACCGGAGCCTTCGACCCGGCCGCGGCGACGGACAGCGGCGACGACTTCCACCCGCAGGTCGCGACGGACCGCCTCGGCAGCTGGTTCGTGGTCTGGGATTCCAACGATTCCCAGGGCAACACGGTGGGGACGGATCACGATCTCGTGATGTCCGAGGGCACCGGTCCGGACCGCGACGGGGATGGAATTCCCGACGGCGTCGAGGCCAATGTCTACGGCACCGATCCGGGCCTCGCGGACACCGACGGCGACGGCATCAGCGATCCGGACGAGATCGCCGCCGGCAGCGACCCGACGGATCCGAATGATCCCGTGTTCACCACCATCATCCCGGCGTTCCCGCCCATCGCGCAGGGCGTGACCGCGCTGCTGCTCGCTCTCGCCGCCCGCGCTCGGCTGCGCCGCCGCTAGGCGCGGCACCCAGGGACGTCGTCCTCGGGCCGCGCTGCTAGCCCGCAGCGCTGTCTTCGAAGGACTCCCAGAACAGGCAGTCGTCGACGGAGCGCCGAGGCGGCCGCCCGTACCGGCCGAGCGGCCAGCCGATGGGGATCAGCGCGCAGGTCGGGCAGTCGTCGGGGAGCCCGAGCCAGCGGTCGCACTCTTCGCCGAAGCTCCGGTGCAGGGTGGTGAGGCTCGCGCCGAGCCCCACGGCGCGGCAGGCGAGCAGCAGATTCTGCGCGGCCGGCATCAACGCATGGAGCTGTGGGGCGTTTCGGCGCGTCCAACCGGCTACGAAGAGGTGAACTGGAACCTCGTGCAGGTGATCCGCCAGGTGGATCGCCGCGCGCTGCATGCGGCGGCCACGCTCGGGGAAGCTCGGGTCCTTGGCGGCTTCCAGCGCCGGAGCGATGTATTCGCGGAAGACGCGGCGGTAGCGATCCGCGACCCAGCGGCGCCGCTTCGGATCGGTGACCGCGATGAAGCGCCAGGGCTGCCGGTTGCCACCGCTCGGTGCGAAGGTCGCCGCCTCGCACACCTTGCGGATCAGCTCGCGCGGGACGGGATCCGGGCGCAGCCGGCGGATCGCCCGCGTCGTGCGGATTCCGTCGAGCAGGGGGACGTCCTCTCCGATCGTCGCGATGTCGATCTCTTCCATCGCGTCAAGCTAGACGACTGCCCGTTCCACCGCTTCCCGGGCCTCTAGTCCCGCTTCCGGCTGCCGTAGTCTCCGAACGGATCGTCGCGGTCGCGCACGGCCTGACGAAAACCGACCTCTTCGGCACGCGAGACGAAGTCGAGCCCCTCCTGCGTGTGGCGGGCGATGCCGTCGAAGAGGGTGCCGAGGGTACGGCTCGACGCGAGGCCCATGTTCTCGACGGTCTGGTTGCACAGCAGCTTGAGCATTACGAGCTGGGTCGTGGGCACCTGCGCGGTGCGCTCCGCCAGGGCGGTCGCGTGCTCTTCGAGCTCTGCGTCGGGAACGGTCTCGAGGATCATTCCGATCTCGGCGGCGGTCCGGGCCGGGATGGCGTCTCCGGTCAGCAGATATCGCTTCGCCCGCTCGAGCCCCATGCGGTAGACCCACATTGCCGTTGTCGGCGTCCCCCAGACGCGCGAGGGTGGGTAGCCGAACGTGGCGCCCTCGCCGGCGACGACCAGATCCGCGCACAGCACCATGTCGGTACCGCCACCGATACACCAACCCTGCACCGCGGCGATGGTCGGTTTCTTCGCGTACCAGAGCTTCATGTAGACGTCGACGAAGCTCCCGATCATCCGCATGTCGGACACCGAGTCCCACACGCGGCGACGCTCTCCGCCCTCCGCGCCTGCGGCCGCGTCCTCGCGACCTTGCGCCTTCGTGGACCAGTCCAGGCCGTAGCCCGCGCAGAATGCCGGGCCCTCCGCGCGCAGCAGTACGACGCGAACCTCGCAGTCGGCGTCGGCGGCGTCGATCGCCTCCGAGAGCTCGTCGCGCAGGGTCGGCGTGATGGTGTTGTAGGCCTCGGCGCGGCACAAGACGATGTGACGCACGCCGCGTCTGGTTTCGGTGCGCAGGGTTTCCATGGTTTCTCCTGGTCTTCGTGGAATCTACCGCCGTGGGAGATCTAGATTTCGAGCAAGAGCGCCCGGATGTCAAGCGCGGAGCGGGCGCGGCTGCGAGGGACGTGTCATCTTGGATGATTATTGGCGCGGCCGGCGCGCAACGGCGGGAGTATTCATGGAGCTCAGAGAGGTCATCGGCAACCGGCGGTCCATCCGCTACCTCGACCCGGATCGCCCCGTGGAGATCGAGAAGATCCAGCGCATGCTCGAAGCGGCGCGGATCGCGTCGCACTTCGGCAACAACAACGCCGTGCGCGCGCTGGTCGTCCACCGCGAAACCGCGACGGACGAGCAGCTCGACAGCCTCCCGTCCCCCGTCGGCGGCTTCCAGATCCAGCTCGCTCCCGTCGTGATTCTCTGGTACGTCGAGGGCGACGCCATGGACGAGGCCGGCCAACGCCTGCGCGAGCTCGTCCACTGCGGTGCACTGGGGTACGGCCCGAACAAGATCACCGAGCTCGAGGAGACCCTCGTGCCGCTCTTCGACCGGATCGGAGAGGCCTTGAAGGGCCCCGGCATGGTCGACATGGACCTCGGCCAGGCCGTCGCGCAGGCGACGCTGATGGCGTTCGAGGCCGGCCTCGGCACGTGCTGTCAGGGCTCGGCGGATTGGGGCAAGGTCGAGAGGGCTTTCGGACTCCCGGAGAGCTGCCGCATCGCCGTGGCGCAGACGGTCGGCTATCCGCTCGAATCCACCGACGGCGGAGGGCAGCGGCCGCGGCTGCCCTTCGAGTCTCTCTTTCAGCTCAACTCCTACGACAACCCGTTCCCGCGGTCCGATGCCGTGGTGACGGAGCTCACGGGCGACAAGCTGCTCCAGGCCCCGGCGCCATTGCCCGGCCGCGCGGAGGCCATCGAGAAGATACGGAAAGACCACGATCTGCCCGGCTCCGGCATGATCTAGCGGCCCGACGGCGAAGCGGAACATTCCGCGGCCGACGATCTGCCAGCAGTCAAGTCGACAGCCTGAAGGGCCGAACCATCGCAGAGCAGCAGCGGGGTTCATTCGTGTCTCACTCCACTTTCGGACCCGTCGCGTCCTCCCGCACGCCGTCCAGTGCGTCCTGGGTTCGGCAATCCCAGCGCATGGGGAAGATCGAGCGGATCGCACCGGGGCACGTCCGGGTCGTCAGCTCCACGCGGCTCTTCGGGTTCCTGTTCGGCAGCGCGGGCATCGGCCTGGCCGCGGGGGCAGTGGCGCTTCTGCTGCACCACGGTGAGCCGGCCGTGGTAGCGGCCTTCGGCGTCATGTCGCTGCTGTTTCTCTACGTAGGCCTGCAGCCGGCCTGGGATCGGATTGCGCTGGAGATCCGCCCCGGCTCCATCGACTTCGAGCGGCGTGCGCGCGGATCGCGCCAGCACCGCATGCTGCCCCGCGAGATACTGCTGCGGGTCCGTTGCGAACGGGTCGTGCGCCAGGGGGACAAGGGAAGCCGCGTGCGGTATCCGGTGTCGCTCGTCTTCGATGCAGCCCGCCTTCCAGACGGGCTGCCTGAAACGCTCGCCATCCGGGACTTCGTGAAGGAAACACAGGCGCGCAGCGAGGCCGAAGCGCTGGCTCGCGATCTCGACCTGACGCTGGAGGACGCGATCGGAAGCGAGCCCGTCCTGCGCGCGCCGGACGAGCTCGACGCGCGGGTCCGCCGGAAGGGCGATCCCGGACCGCCGCCGTCCGGACTGGGCGTCCGCTGGGCCGACGGGCCGGCGGACCTCGAGATCGCGTCGGGAACGCCGGCGGGCCGGATGCTGCTCGTGGGTCTGGCGCTCGCGTCCACGGCCATGTCGGTGGCGGGGCTCACTTTCGTGTTCGGCTTCAGCGGCGCCGGGGAGATGCCCGTCCCGGTCCTCGCCGTCGCCGGAGGCGTCGAACTCGTGTTCGTCGCGGTGCTCCTGTCCACTGCGTGGCTCCAGCACTGGCGGCTCTCAGTCTGCGCGGGAAGACTCGCGCTGGAGCACCGGCTGGGCCCGCTGACGGTTTCGCGCGTGAGTCTCGCCGTCGAGCAGATCGAGGGAGTGAGAGCAGAACGGACAGGGCCGCTGGGCAGCGGCGTCGCGATCCTCAGCGACGCTCGCATCCTCCGCATTCCGCAGCTGCGTCCGGAGGCCGCGGAGTGGCTGCGCTGCTGGGTCGCCGCCTACGCCGGGGAGTAGGGACCCGCTTCCGAAGCTCCGGCCGGCGTTCTCAGGGGTCGCTCGCGTCACCTGTGTGGATGTCGCCTGCAGCCATGGCTCGTCGGGTGCAACCGATTCACCAGACGGCGCAGAGCGTCGGCCCGCTCACGTCGCGACCCGCCTGCACCGCCGCTTCGTCGACGGCGAGCGTTGCCTGCACTCCGTCGCACGAGAGCTCGTAGGGCCCCGTCGCGCGCACTCCCGGAGGCCCTCCACGGCTCGCGTACGGAAGGCGCAGGTGGTATGCGCCGGTCGGGCCGACCACGGTCTCGGTCTCGTAGTGCGCGCGTCGCATCAAGTTGGTCTGAAGCGGCAGCGCGACGCGGACCGTCGCGCCGGGTCGCCCCCTACCGCTCACCTGCGCGCCGGCCACGACCTCGAAGACCTTGAGGCGAGGCCGGCCGCCGTTCCCGGGCGGGCGCTCCGGCCGCGACTCGTGTACCAGCCGATGCCTCGCGAGCGCACGGACACGGTCGCCGCGCGCGTCTTGCTGTGCTCCGCGGGATCCGTCGAGGAACCACAGTGAGTGAAACATCGAGCCGCGCCCGGGTCGGCGCGGCCCGAGGAACTGGTGGT
>JBHHVG010000076.1:0-10086 GCA_046754165.1 Myxococcota bacterium | reverse complement strand
ACGAGGACCGCGACGAACGCCCACAGCAGCATCCGACTGGTGGGGATCCGGCCGTGACCGCCGCGCACCATCTGCCAATGCCACAGCGCGTAGCCAATGACGAAGACGGAGAAGAAGAGCACGCTGTAGTAGCGGAATGAACGGCCGGCGACGCGGAACATCACCGGGTCGACGTTCCAGACGAAGGCCTGTGTCGAATCGAGATCCACGGTCCGGTAGCCGGCTCGCTTGCCCGGGTCGCGGGCAGCCCCGCAGCCGGTTCAGAGGGAGTGACGCATCACGTCCCCCCACTCCCGGGAAGACGCCGGGGATTATACGTGGGCGACGCGGGCGGGGGAGGCTGCCCTGATCGAGCCGGTCCGCGCAGCAGGCGGGTTTCCAGCGCAGAGCCGCCCGGAATTCCCACTGGAATGCTCCCTCCGCCGGTTGCAGACCCCCATACACGTCGGATACGTTGCCGGGGTCCTGCCCGCGGGGGCGGCGAGAATTCACAGGATCCCGCTGAGGGATCGGCAAAAGGAGTGGGAAATGATTCGACGCATCGTGCTGATGAGCTTCGCGGTGGTTTTCGCTTCTTTCGCCGGGGCGAAGGCCGACGATGTCGGCGGTGAAGACATCGTGGTTCCGCCGCCGGCGGTCGTGGTCGATGAGGCGGAAGAGTCGGTGACCGCGCCGCCGCCGCCTTACGTCTCGATGGAGAGCACCTCGGTCGCTGCGGGCATCGGCCTGGGCTGGGGCGAGGGCACGCTGCTCTTCGAGGGCCAGCGGCACCCGTTTTCGCTGAAGAGCCTGAGCTTGATCGATCTGGGTGTGGCCAAGCTGATCTCAGAGGGATCCGTCGAGAACCTCGACGACCTCGCGGACTTCGACGGCACCTACGTCGCGGTCGAAGCGGGTGCCTCGGCGGGCCTCGGCGTATCCGCCGTCGCCATGCGCAACCAGAACGGCGTGGTGATCCGCCTGACGTCGGACGTGCGGGGCGTGAACCTGGCCCTCGGCCCCGAAGGCCTGCGGATCACGCTGGACTGATCGTTCCCCCGGAGGGCGGGCACCGCATCGCCGCCCTCCGGGTGTGTCCCTCTCCCGGGGCGTGATCCGCCGTGGACGGCCCGTCGCCGCCGCGCCGGACGGCGCCAAGACAGCGTGCGGGCTAGACTTTTTTCATGCTATCGCGTGACGTCCTGCGGCCCCTGGCCGCCTGGGCGATGGGCCTCACCGCCTGTCTCTCGGTGGCCTGCGTCGGCTTCCCCCGAATCGGCAAGTCCTTCGACTTCTTCGCCCCGCCGCGCCCCGACGACCCGTTCTACGCCAAGATCCAAGACTGGCAGCGGCGCGCCCGCCTCGACGCCGTGGCGGTCGATTCGCCGGCTCTCGACCCGGTCCGGGAATTGGAGCCCGAAGTGGCGCCGTTCGGCATGCTGCAGCAGAAGTTCGAGGCGTACCTGGCCCGGCTGAAGCGGTCGCAGGCCACGGCGTTTGCGGCCTGGTCCCAGCGTCAGGCGCGCCTGCACTTCACGTCCGATCCGCCGACGACGCTCGAGGGCGATCGCTGGCCGACCCTGAACGAGCTGTTCCGCACCAACGGCGACGATTGCGATGGGCTCGATCTCATCGCCTACGGCCTGCTGCGACGCGCGGGTTTCCGCGCCGACGAGACCTACCGGTTGGTCATCCGTCGCAACGCGGACGGGGCGAACCACATGGTCACGCTGTGGTTCGAGGATCGCGAGGATCCCTGGGTGATCGACGCCACCGGTGCCACGACGATCGACATGGTGCGGTTCTCCGACCTTCCCACGGGCTGGTTGCCGCGCATGATGTTCAACGAGTCGGAGATGTACAATGTCGTGAGACGCGGCGAACCGGCAGTCGCGCTGGTACGCGATCGCCCGCCAATGATGGAGAACGCGAGATGAGCTCCCAGTTCGAACTTCCCCAGGACTACATTCCGGTCAGCCAGCGGGGTGTCGATGCCCGCGCGGCGTTCATCACCCGCACGTACAACCACCTGATGGGCGCGATCGTGGCGTTCACGCTGTTCGAGATCTGGCTCTTTACCTCCGGTCTCGCTGAGCCCATCGCAGCCGCGATGATGAGCGGCTCCTGGCTGCTGGTCCTCGGTGGCTTCATGCTGGTGTCGTGGCTCGCGACCCGCACGGCGCACACCTCGACCTCAGTGGGGGCGCAGTACGCGGCGCTGGCGGCCCTGGTCGCTGCCTACGGAATTCTGTTCGTGCCGATGCTCTTCATCGCCAACCAGATGGCGCCCGGGACCATCCAGAGCGCCGCTGTGGTCACGCTGCTTGGCTTCGCCGGTCTGACGGCGGTCGCCTTCACGACCCGCAAGGACTTCTCGTTCATGGGCGGGATGCTGCGTTGGATCGGCGTGGTCGCCATCGTCGCGATCGTGTCGAGCGTGCTGTTCGGCTTCGAGCTGGGGACGTGGTTCTCGGTCGCGATGGTCGCGTTCGCCGGCGGCGCCATCCTCTACGACACGTCGAACGTGCTGCACCACTATCCGGAAGACCGCTACGTGGCCGGGGCGCTTCAGCTCTTCGCTTCGGTGGCGCTGATGTTCTGGTACGTGCTGCGGCTGTTCATGAGCCGCGACTGACTGCGGGACCCACGAACCCGTCGACACCCGGGCAGAGGCCCGCCCCAAGCAGGCACCACGCGTGAGATACGCAGCGGGCTCGGCGGTACGCGGCCCGACACGCCGTCAGTCTCGTTCGCGGGCGGCGATGTACTCGGCGAGCTCGAGGTCCCAGAGGGTGTCGATGCTGAGCATGGGCCCGCGGATGACGAGGCCCCCCGTGCGGTCGCCCTTGATCGTGCCCTGATCGAGCAGGCAGCGCCGCTGGATGGCGTAGGCGACGCCGTTGCGGTGGTAGACCGGGCTGAGCTGCTGGCGGGCGATGATGGCGCCACCGGCCGGGTCGTAGTAGTCGAGCCGCCCGCTCTCCCGGTCGACGGTCAGCTGCTTCAGGGGGTGCTCCTTGGAATCGGTCTCGGACACGGTCCACACGGCGTCCCAGTCGCCGTCGACGAGCAGCTCGAGGGTGGCAATCACGTGTTCGGGGCGTCGCAGGGGCGATGTCGGCTGGAGCATCACGACCACGTCGTAGTGGAGCGAGTCGATCCGCTCCATCTCGGTGAGCGCCTGAGTCAGCACTTCGAGGTCGCCGATGCGGTCGCCGGACAGCTCGTCCGGGCGCAGGAAGGGCGCCGCCAGGCCGGACTCCTCGGCGACCCGGGCGATCTCCGGATGGTCCGTGGAGACCACGGCGCGGTCGATGGCGGGGACGTCGCCAACGAGCTGGCCGACTCGCGCCACGAGCGGGACGCCGAGGAAGGGCTTCAGGTTCTTGAGCGGGATGCCCTTGCTGCCGCCGCGCGCCGGGCAGACGGCGAGCCCGCGGCGGCCGCCGATCACGGTGAAACCTCCCCGAGCCGCTCGATCAACTCCGGCAGTCCCGACAGGTCCTCGATCGGGTGGGCGGGCTCCTGCTCGAAGCGTCCGCCTCCGGGGGGCACGACGCCCGCGAAGTGGCAGCCGACGTCGTCCGCCGCGCGGCGGTCGTCCTCGCCGTCTCCCACCATGAGAAGCTCGCGTGGTTCCGTGCCGACCTCCTCCAGGATGCGCGCGAGGTTGGCGAATTTGTCCGTGGGGCCGCCGAGGATGCCGCGGAAGTGGCGGTCGAGTGACCGCCGCCGGACCGTGACCCGAAGCGGCTCTTCCGGGGTCGCCGAGTTTACGAAGCAGTCGATGCCGCGGGCGCCGAGCCATTCGAGGCAGGGCAGGGCGCCCGGGATCTCGGGACACTTCGACACGGCCTCCTCGCAGCGCCGGGTATAGTCGTCCGCGAGGCGGTGGGCCCAGGTCTCGAAGCCATCAGACGCGTCGAGCATGCCGCGCGCGCACAACCGCTGCGCGATCTCGCGGGCGATGGCGTAGCGGTCGCCCGGGCGGATGTCGTCGAGCACGACTCGGACCGTCTCACCGAGTGGGTCGTGCTCCGCGGCCACGTCGAAGAAGGTCTGGCGCTTGATCGCGTTCGAGTCGACCAGCGTCCCGTCGAAATCGAAGACCACGCAGCGGATCATCGGGGGCCGGGATCGGGCGCCTCCTCGGAGCCGCGCGTGCCCTGCTTCGAGAGCTGGAAGCGGCCCCAGTTGTCGACCACCGTCTTGCGCTCCGAGCGTTCGAGCTTGTTGATCTGCTTGTCTTCGTAGAAGGAATCGTTGTTGTAGTGGGTCGTCGACACTTCCTCGAAGATCACGCCGGTCTCCTCGGTCCAGAAGGAGTGCCAGACACCGGGTTGCACCAGGACCGTGTCGCCCGGGTGCAGCTCGCGGACGTGCCCGTCGATTCTCGCGAAGAGGGTTCCAAAGAGGATCTGGAAGGTCTCCTCCTTGCGAGCGTGGTAGTGGGACGGGTGCCGCTGGTGCGGCAGCTGGACCACCAGCTTCTTGCAGTATTCCCGGTTGATGCACTCGATCAGCACCGCGCCGACCTTGCGGAAGTTGGAAATGCCGTAGTGGTGGGAGTACTCGACCACGAAGTCGGGCCCCAGGTGGACGCGCGCCTCGTTGAGCATGGCCTTCACTTCGTGGACCGCGGCCTTGATCACCTGGACGTCCTCGTCCTCGGGGATCTCGATGCCGCCCAGAGCCACGACGCCGTTCGGCGCAATGTTCTCGGTGACGCGGATACCGTCGCGGAAGAGGCCGCTCTCGAGCTGCCCGTCGTTGTAGGGCATCGCGAAGAACACCTGGTTGGGCTTGATCACGCTGCCCTTGCGGATCGCCTGCTTCGCATAGACACCGCGGCGAAGGCTGTCGATGGCCGCTTGCTCGGCCGCCGCGACCGGTGGACGCTCCACCGGACCGAGCATCACCTTTGCCCGCGCGTGGGCCGCGAGCCAGTCGTTCAGCTGGGCCGGGCTGGAGGAGTAGGCGTTCAGTTCGATCTCGTCCGTCGGAAAGCCGATGTGCCGTTCGAGCATCTGTGCGCCCAGGGCGAGGGCCATGCCGACCGGAACGGTGTCCGACGGATCTTCGTGGGTCGACCAGCCGATCACGATGCCCGGATAGCGGTCGCGCATGGCGCGGATCTGGTAGAGCGCGAGCTTCTCGTCCGGGGTCGGGTAAATGGACACGCAGTGCATCAGGGCGAAGTGGACGGCCCGGTGCTGGAAGAAGCTGACGACGTTGTCGATGTCCTCGATCGTCAGGCCGCCCGTGGAGCAGATCACGGGCTTGCCGGAGCGGGCGATGGCCTCGAGGAGCGGCCAGTCCTTGGCCGAGCAGCTCGCCACCTTGATGAGGTCGAATCCCATGTCGTCGATGACGTCCACGGACTCCTCGTCGAAGGGAGTGCACGCCGCGAGCTGGCCGCGAGACCAGGCCTCTTCGAGCAGAAGCTCGAACTGATGCCGCTCCATGCGCGTTCCCTGGAAGCGCTGGATGTACTTGAGATCGCTGCCGGACTGGTGGTCTGGATGGATGAAGCTGTCGAGCTGGCGAAACTGGAACTTGATGGCCGCCCGGGCGCCGTGCTTGGCGCACACCTCGGAGGCCGATTGAATGATCTTCTTGCCGTGATCCACGCTGCCCTGGTGGTTGTTGGCCACGTCCAGAACGAAGAGATCCCGGAAATCGAACTCCGATTCCATGCGTCCACCCTCTCTCGATGAGGTCGGCATTCAGGCGACCCGTAGCGCGTCGGGGGTGTACCCCACGCTGTAGTCGATCTCGACGCGGCGCCCCGCCGCCGCCGAGCGATGTGCCGCGGCGACGACGAGCATGGTGTCGAGGCCGCGACGGAGCTGGATGATCTCGGAGGGAGCGCGTCCCTCCAGCACGCCCTCGATGTGCGTGAGCTCCGCGATGAAGTCGTCGGGGCGGGTCTTTTCGATGGTGGCCTCGCCGCCCTGGGAGCCTCGCCGCCATTCGACCCGGTCCACGCCAGGCTGGAAGCCGATGGTCACGTCGACGTAGCCGTCGTCCGCCTGGATCCGCGCACACTTGCGCGGTGGCTGGGTGACGACGTCCTGCACCACGCGGCCCAGGAGCCCCCGCTCGCTGCGCAAGTCGAGCAGACACAGCCTGTCGTAGTCGACGAGCTCGTCCCGCACGTAGTCGAGGGAGGCTGTCACCTCGACGACGCGGCCAGCACCGAGCTCCTGGGCGAAGTGTTGCCAAAGATTGATGGCGTGGGAGTGCTCTCCACTCGCGCCGCCGCCCCGCTTCCAGAAGCCGAGGTAGCTGTCCTGGGGGCCGTCGAGCCAGGGATGCGCCGCGAAGATGCCGCCCCAGTGCTCGCGGAACTCGACATCCAGGGTCTCGAGCCGACCGAGTCCGCGGGCCATTTCGAGAGCCTGGGTGGCGGCCCGACCCACGACGTGGTCGTAGCCGACGAAGACGCTGACGTCGCGTTGGTGCGCGAGGTCGAGCAGCTCCTGGGCGCGGCTCAGGTCCGGCCCGCAGACGGGCTTCTCGACCAGCACGGCGCGCGGCCCCTCGGCGATGGCGTCGATGGCGAGGTCCACGTGGGCGTCCGGCGGGGTCCCGACGACGATCAGGTCGTAGACGGATTTCGGGGCGTCGGCGGCCGTGTAGAGCTCGATGGACTCGTCCCAGCGGCCGTAGCGAGCGGGGTAGATCTCCGTTCGGGCGCGTTCGAGCGCGGCGGGATCGATGTCGCAGATGGCCACCTGCCAGCCCAGGCTGCGAGAGGCATGGGCCAGGTGATTGCCGATCGAGCCGGCTCCGAGAACCTTGACTTTGTACATGTACGGGATCCCCGAAACCCACCGAAAGGCGGGCCCCTGGCGTCTCAGTTTGGAACGGAAGCGCCCCCCGCGCCTGTCCGGATGGGCGCGAAAATAGCCGACGTCACGGGCAGCTGCCTCGCCGCCCTCTCCGGATCGGGCCGAGGCCTCGCCGCGAGCCTTCTTTCGTATTTCTTTTCAATGAGTTACGGGGCTTTCAGAAACCGATCTCGTAGATGTGCTCCGCGACCGGCGCGACCCGCAGCCCCGCGAATCGCCCCAGGCACGTTCCGAGGCGCTCGATGCGGCGGCCCAGCTCTTCCTGGCCGATGCCCTCGTAGCGATTCCGCTGGTAGTCCGGGTTGTTCCGGTGCTGCGGAATGCGCGCCTTGATGTGGCGCTTGACCAGGCTGCGCTGGTGGGCAGCCAACCAACCGCGCAGATATTCTGCGGCGCCGGATCTTCGCTGCTCGCCGGCGTGCGCCCGTGCCGTCAGCACGTCGACGATCCGATCCGTGGCCAGCGCTCCCTCGCGACCCGACAGGTGGCGGTCGATGAGGAGCCGTTGCTCGTCGCTGTGCCGGCAGCCTGCACCGTCGTGGAGCACCTCGCGGAGTGTCGACTGCAGCGCGTCCAGGCCGAAGCATTGTTGGCTCAGCGCGTTCGGGAGCTCGAGGTCGAACACGTCGGCGGTGACCGGCCGGTAGCAGACCGAGGGCTTCTGCATCACGAAGGCCTCGATGCCGGTCGTGCAGCCGTTGTGGATCAACAGCTCCGAAGAGGCCAGCCAGGGAATCACGTTGCCCTCGTGGATCACGTGCGCTCGCAGCAGGTCTTTCACCACGAGATTCCACGGCTCGCGGTTCTCCGACGGGTGCGGCCGCACCACGATTTGGTGGTTCGGGAAGGCGTCGTGCACGGCGGGAATCATCGAACGGAAGTGGTCGAACAGGACGCCCTTGTGCGCGGCCAGCCCTTCGGCGAACTCCCGGGGCAGGCCGATCCCCGTGGCGCCCAGCTCCGGCAAGTCGCCTTCGCGTGCGGGCGGTGCCAGCAGGTTCATGCGCGGAAAGTAGGCGTTCACCTTGCTGAAGTTCGTGTTGATGAGGATGAAACGCCCCAGGCGTTCACGGATCCGGGATGTCTCGTCCTCGAAGTACGCGCGCAGCTCGGGGCGCAACAGATCGATCCGCGGGTTGCCCGTCGCGTACAGCGGCGTACCGGGGTACTGCGGATGGGCTCGCAGCAGGGCGGCGCTCTCCTCGCCCCACGCGAAGAGCGTGGCAATCAGCTCGAGGGTCGCGTTCGACACGCGGCGCGCGTAGTACTCCTCCGCGGAGTGGTAGACGAGCCCCTCTTCGTCCAAGGCGGCGATCTCGTGGCCCAGGCTGCGCATGATGCGGAACATCTTCCCGGACTTGGGGGTCATGCCCTTCGACAGGTAGATGCCGCGGGGGAACGAGGCGATCCGGAAGTCGACGCGGGTCCGCGAGCCCAGGAAGACGCGAAAGCCGCGCTCGGCGGCGGCACAGGCCACCAGCAGCTTGGGGTCGAGCTCCCGCACCTGGTTCTCGACCGGAACGATGAGCGAGAGCGACTGAGGCTTCATGGAGTCCCCCGACCGGGCGGAGTCGCTGGGGGGCGAGGATTCGCCCGGAGATGTATCAGGGCAGCGGCGCTTCCGCCAATCGTGCCCCTCGGGGCGGCCGTCAGGGGCCGGGTCTTCGAAACCGCCCTATACTGCGCGACTCCCCCCAGCGGTTCAACGAGCCCGAAATCCGCCGCCCCCGGACACCGCGGCGGCCCGGTGCGAATTCGAGCGCCGAGACGGTTTGGACGCGATGGCAGCGAACAGTTCGACCCTCATCATACCGGTCGAGAGTCAGGTGCGGGAGCTCGACGCGAAGCTCTTGCTCGCCTGTGTCGCGGCCGAGCGCGGCTTCCCGGTGGTGATGGGATCGCGGGCCTACGTCCATCACCGCATGGCGCGTCTACCCCGGGGCGTCTACCTCGCCAAGAGCATGCGGAAGATGAGCGACCGCATGTTCGACGTCATTTCGAAGCTCGGCCACGAGATCGTCGCCTGGGACGAAGAGGGCCTGGTTCGCTTTCCGGACCCCTTCTACTTCCAGCGGCGTCTGTCCGCGAAGGCGCTCGCCAACGTCCGCCACCTACTCGCCTGGGGGGAGGACGGCGCCCGGGCGCTGCGCGCCTTCGAGGGCTATCCCGGCTGCCCGATCCACGTGACGGGCAACCCGCGGATCGATCTGTTGCGCCCGGAGATGCGGGGGTTCTTCGAGTGCGAGACGCAGGAGATCCGCGCCGAATACGGCCGCTTCGTGCTGGTCAACACCAACTTCTCGGGACTCAACCACTTCCACGACACACTGAGCGAGCTGAAGCACAACCTCGAGCCGGCGCGGTCGGGCCCGCTCGATCCCTTCATGGAGGGGCGTGCGGCGTTTCGCAACCAGGTGCTCGACCACTTCAAGCGGCTCGTCCCGGCCCTCAGTGAAGCGCTGCCGGACACGCGGATCATCGTCCGGCCCCATCCGTCCGAGAGCCACGATCTCTGGCGCGATATCGCGCGAGGCCTCGCCAACGTCGACGTGATCAATCGCGGCAACGTCTATCCGTGGCTGATGGCGAGCCGCGTGCTGGTGCACAATGGCTGCACGACCGCCGTGGAGGCCGCGATTCTCGGCACCCCCGCCGTCGCCTTCCAGCCGGTCACCGATCCCACCTACGACATGACGTTGCCGAACTCGCTCAGTCATCAGGCCCTCGATCTGAAGGACGTGCAGAAGACCGTCCGCTCGATCGTCGCCGGAGAGCTGGGCACGCGGGATGAACCCGCGGTCCGCGCCATTCTCGATCGCCACGTCGCGGCTCTCGAAGGCCCGCTTGCGGCCGATCGGATGATCGATGTGCTGGAGGACGCCGGCTACCGGAACCGCATGCCCGAGGCCACCACCCCGCTGCGCCGGGTCGAAGCGGAGATCCATCTCGCCGGCCGGACAGCGGTGAAATTCCTCAATCGCTACCGCCCGCGTCACCGCAACAACCTCGAATTCCACCGCCACCGCTTTCCCGGCGTCACCGTCGCCGAGCTTCACCAGAAGATCGCGCTTTTCGAGCGGGAGCTCGGACGCTTCAAGGGCATCGGCGCAGTGCAGATCGCCGAGCACATCTTCGCGATCGGGAAGTAGGCCGTCAGGCGGGTGCGCGCGTGTTCCAGAACTGCACGAGCCGCTCGCTGTGCCAGCCGAAGCAGGCCACCTGCCACGCCACGATGACGTAGAAGGTCGTGAGG
>JBHHVG010000075.1:0-10134 GCA_046754165.1 Myxococcota bacterium | reverse complement strand
CGTCGTTCCGGCCACGACGCCGGCGGACGAGGCACTGGCCATGAATCCCGACGCGATCTTCCTGTCGAACGGTCCCGGAGATCCCGCCGCCGTCCAGGGCGTTCGGGAGACGGTGCGGATGCTTGCGCAGCGCAAGCCCCTGTTCGGCATCTGCCTGGGTCACCAGATCCTCGCCCTCGCGCTCGGGGGCCGGACGCTGAAGCTCAAGTTCGGACACCATGGCGGCAATCAGCCAGGACAGGATGTCTCGACGAAGAAGGTGGCCATCTGCGCCGAGAACCACGGCTACGCCGTCGATGCCGATTCATTGCGGGCGGCGGGAGAGCCGGTCGAGGTCACCCACGTCAACCTGAACGACGGCACCGTCGAGGGTCTGGCGCACACCGCGCGACCGCTCTTTTCGGTGCAGTACCACCCGGAGGCGTCGCCGGGGCCCCACGACGCCGCGTACTTCTTCGGCCGCTTCCGCGAGATGGTGGCGCGGCACGCCCGGGGAGAGGCGGTCACCGGCGCCCAGATCGCCTCGGGTGCGCTGGAGTAGAGCATGCCCAGACGCGAAGACATCCACACGATCCTGGTGATCGGGTCCGGCCCGATCGTGATCGGCCAGGCGTGTGAATTCGACTATTCGGGAACCCAGGCCTGTCGAGCGCTCAAGGAGGAGGGCTACCGGGTCGTGTTGGTGAACTCCAACCCAGCCACGATCATGACCGACCCGGATACCGCCGACCGCACCTACATCGAGCCGATGACGGTCGAGAGCGTCGAGCGGATCATCGTCCGGGAGCGGCCCGACGTGGTGCTCCCGACCGTCGGCGGTCAGACAGCCCTCAATCTGACCGTCGATCTCGCCGAAGCCGGCATTCTCGACCGTTACGGCGTCGGTCTGATCGGCGCGCAGCTCGACGCGATCAACAAGGCCGAAGACCGCGAGCTGTTCCGCGCCGCCATGGCGAAGATCGGCCTCTCGATGCCCCGCTGCGGGTACGCGCACTCCCTCGACGAGGCGCAGCAGATCCTCGAGGAGACGGGGATTCCCGCCATCATCCGCCCCAGCTTCACCCTCGGCGGCACCGGCGGCAGCATCGCCTTCCGGAAAGAAGAGTTCGACGGCCTCGTCGAATGGGCCCTGCGCCAGTCGCCGCGCCACGAGTGCATGATCGAAGAGAGCGCGCTCGGCTGGAAGGAATACGAGCTCGAGGTGATGCGGGACGCCGCCGACAACGTCGTCATCATCTGCTCGATCGAGAACTTCGACCCCATGGGGATCCACACCGGCGACTCCATCACGGTGGCGCCGGCGCAGACGCTCACGGATCGCGAGTACCAGGAGATGCGGGACGCAGCGGTTGCGATCATCCGCGAGATCGGGGTCGATACGGGCGGCTCGAACATCCAGTTCGCCGTGAAGCCCGAGGACGGCAGCATCATCGTGATCGAGATGAACCCGCGCGTGTCGCGATCGTCCGCGCTGGCCTCGAAGGCGACGGGCTTTCCGATCGCCAAGATCGCGGCGAAGCTGGCGGTGGGGTACACCCTCGACGAGATCACCAACGACATCACGCGCGAGACCCCGGCGAGCTTCGAGCCGTCGATCGACTACGTGGTGACGAAGATTCCGCGCTTCACCTTCGAGAAGTTTCCCGGCGTCGACAACCGCCTGAACACCCAGATGAAGTCCGTCGGCGAGGCGATGTCGATCGGTCGAACCTTCAAGGAAAGCTTCCAGAAGGCGCTTCGCTCGCTCGAGATCGGTCACGCCGGCCTCGAGCGGCCGAACGTGCCCGAGGGCGAGGAGGGCATGGCGGCGCTGCGCGAGCAGGTCCGGACGGTGCGCGCAGGGCGGCCGTGGGCCATCGCCGAATCCCTGCGCCGCGGGATCGGCGTGGACGAGCTGCACGGGTTGTCACGGATCGACCCGTGGTTTCTGCGCAATCTGGAGCAGATCGTCGACATGGAGCGCGACCTGCGCGACGCGTCCGCCGGAGACCGGCCCCGCTGGTTGCGTCCCGCGAAGCAGATGGGTTTCTCCGACCGCCGTCTCGCCGCCCTCTGGAACGTGTCCGAGTCCGATGTGCGCTCGCTGCGTCTGGAGCACGGTGTCACTCCGGTCTTCAAGCGCGTCGACACCTGCGCAGCCGAGTTCGAGGCCTTCACGCCCTATCTCTACTCGACCTACGAAGACGAATGTGAGTCCCGGCCGACGGATCGCCGCAAGATCATGATCCTGGGCGGTGGCCCCAACCGGATCGGCCAGGGCATCGAGTTCGATTATTGCTGCGTCCACGCCGCCTTCGCGCTGCGCGAAGCGGGCTTCGAGACGATCATGGTCAACTGCAACCCAGAGACCGTGTCGACAGACTACGACACCAGCGATCGCCTGTACTTCGAGCCGCTCACCCTCGAGGACGTGCTCTCCATCGTCGATCTCGAGAATCCCGAGGGCCTCATCGTCCAGTTCGGGGGCCAGACGCCGTTGTCCCTGGCCCTTGCCCTCGAGCGGGCGGGGGCACCGATCCTCGGCACCTCGCCGGACGCGATCGACCGGGCCGAAGACCGCGAGCGCTTCGACGCCCTCCTCGAGGGGCTCGGTTTGCGGCGCCCGGCCGGGGCCGTCGCTCGCAGCCCCGAAGAAGCGGAGCGGGTCGCGGCCGGAATCGGATATCCGGTGCTCATTCGGCCCTCGTATGTTCTCGGCGGGCGCGCCATGGAGATCGTCCACGACACCGAGGCCCTTCACAGCTACATGAGGTACGCAGTGCGGGCTTCTCCGGAGCACCCGGTGCTCATTGACCACTTCCTCGCCGATGCAACGGAGGTCGACGTCGACGCGATTTCCGACGGAGAGCGCGTCGTGATCGGCGGGATCATGGAGCACATCGAGCAGGCCGGCGTCCACTCGGGCGATAGTGCCTGTGCGATCCCGCCGTATTCGCTGACAAAGGACGTCATCGACGAGATCCTGGCATCGACCCGGAAGCTGGCGAATGAGATCGGCGTGCGCGGTCTCATGAACGTCCAGTACGCGGTCAAGGACGGCGAGGTCTACGTGATCGAGGTCAACCCCCGCGCGTCGCGCACGATCCCGTTCGTTTCGAAGGCCATCGGCGTTCCGCTGGCGAAACTCGCGGCGCTCGTGATGGCGGGAACGACGCTCGACGAGCTCGGTTTCACCGAGGAGATCTGGCCGACTCACGTGTCGGTCAAGGAGGCGGTCTTCCCCTTCGTGAAGTTCCCCGGAGCGGACACACTTCTCTCGCCGGAGATGAAGAGCACCGGTGAGGTGATGGGGATTGACTCGGATTTCGGTCGGGCGTACGCGAAGTCGCAGATCCAGGCCGGCAACAGCCTGCCGACCGCGGGAACGGTGCTGGTGTCCGTACGCGCCGAGGATCGCGCGAGCATCTGCGACGGGGTCCGCGATCTCGCCAGCAACGGCTTCCAGGTGCTCGCGACCCCCGGGACCGCTGAGTCCCTCGAGAAGCTCGGAGTCGAGGTCACGACGGTCCCCAAGGTCGGCGACGGACATCCGGACGTGGTCGAACGGATCGAGTCCGGCTACGTCGACCTCGTCATCAACACCGTGTGGAACGATCCGATCGCGGTCCGCGATTCGGCGTCGATCCGGAGGTCGGCGCTGCTGCGGCAGGTTCCCTACTTCACCACGGCCGCTGCGGCGCGGGCCGCGGTGGGCGCCATCCGCGCCCTCCAGCTCGAGTCCATCGGCGTGAGATCCCTTCAGGAGATCCACGCGCCCTGAATCCTCCGCCGACGCACGGGGGCGCCAGCCCGTTCCGCAGGGCGATCGAGGCCGTGGCGAAACCTCTGGAGTTCGCCGCGCGGGACGACTTCGTCCACATGGGCCGCATTCGCGACCTCGAGAAGTCGGTGGCCGGCGCTGCTCGCGCGGCCCTCGAACTCGCGATTCCGTCGGACGCGCGCAAGATCCTGCGGCGGATCGTCGACGACCTCGAGTCGGCATCCGATGGCCCCGCGAGTCCGGCGGTGATTCGCCGCGCGCTCGAGGGTGCCCGCGCGCTCGCGGACCCGGCGTGGAGCGAAGCCGCTCTGGAACGCTCACCGGCGGTGCTGCCGGGCATCGGGCCCAAGCGGGCCGAGACGCTGGCGCGCCGCGGCCTCGCGACGATCGCGGACCTGCTGTTCCACCTGCCGGTCCGGTACGACGACCGGCGTGCCCTGCTCCCGTTGGCCGATCTCGAGGTGGGCCGGCGCGCGACGTGCATCGGCCGCGTGCTGGTGTCGGGCTTCGTCTCTTCCCGCGGCAGCCGCCGCGGCCGCAGGCCATTCGAGGCGGTGGTGGAGGGGGGTGGAGCCAGCGTTCGCCTCAAGTGGTTCCACGGCACCGACGCCATCGCCGCGATGGCGCAGAAGAACGCACTGTTGCTGATCACCGGAGACGTCACCCGCTATCGATTCGACAAGCAGATCGTGCACCCGGAGATCGAACCGTTGACCGAGGAAGAGGTCGCGGGTCGTACGGACTCGCCCCGTCTCAACCGGATCGTTCCGGACTACGCGGCCCCGGAGGGTCTTCATCCGCGCGCGCTGCGCCGCCTCCTCGAGCGGGCCGTGGGGGAGTACGCGGATCTCGTGATGGGGCACCTGCCCGCCGACCTCGTTCGGGAGCGCGGTCTCCCGAGCCCTTCAGAGGCTCTGCGGCATCTGCACTGCCCGGACCCGGACGTCGACCTCGCCGCACTGGGGACGGCGGACTCCCCGGCGCGGTCGCGCCTGATCCTCGAGGAGCTGTACCTGCTCGAGCTGGGGCTGGCGCTCCGGCGTGCCAGCCGGCGGCACGAGAACGCGGTCCCGGTGCCGGGCGACGTCTCCGCTGTCCGCTCCGCCCTTCTCCGGCTTCCCTTCCAGCTGACCGGGGCCCAGCAGCGCGCCTGGGGTGAGATCGCAGACGACCTCTCCAGGGCCCACCCGATGAGCCGCCTGCTCGAAGGGGATGTCGGCAGCGGCAAGACGGTGGTGGCCTATCTCGCGGCGATCGCCGTCGCCGCCGGCGGGCACCAGACCGCCATCATGGCCCCGACCGAGCTGCTGGCAGAGCAGCACGCCCGCACGCTGGCGCATCTGAATGCGGCGTCCGAAGGCAGCGGCGCCCTTCGGCTGGCGCTGCTGACGTCCTCGATTCCCCGGGCCGATGCGGACGCCATCCGGAGCGGGCTCGCGGCGGGAGACGTCGACCTCGTCGTCGGGACCCACGCCCTGTTGCAGTCCAGTGTCGCGTTTCACAGCCTCGCGCTGATCGTGATCGACGAGCAGCACCGCTTCGGGGTGCTCCAGCGGGCCGCCCTGGCCGCGAAGACCGGAGTGGACCGGGGGCCCCACACACTCGTCATGACCGCGACGCCGATCCCGCGCACGCTGGCGCTGACGCTTCACGGCGACCTCGATCTCTCGCTGATCGACGAGCTGCCGCCGGGGCGCCTCCCGATCCGGACGCTGCTCTTGCGGGAGGGCGAGGGCCGCAAGGTGGCCGATCTCGTGCGCGAGACCGTCGAGCGCGGCGAGCAGGTCTACGTCGTCTACCCTCTCGTGGAGGAGAGCGCGAAGGTCGATCTGCGATCGGCTCGCGAGTCTGCCGAGCGGATCCGGTCGGCGTTCCCGGACGCGCGCGTCGATCTCGTGCACGGCCAGCTGGACGCGGCGGAGCGCGGTGCGGCCATGAAGCGTTTCGCGGCCGGCGAGACACAGATCCTGGTGTCGACGACGGTGGTCGAGGTCGGCGTCGACGTGCCCAACGCCACGTTGATGGTGATCGAGCACGCCGAACGCTTCGGCCTGGCCCAGCTCCACCAGCTCCGCGGCCGGGTCGGCCGGGGAAGCGCCCCCGGAACCTGCGTCTGTGTCGCTCGGGCCTCGACCGAGGTGAGCGAGGCCCGCCTGAGGGCGCTGGTTTCGACCACCGATGGCTTCGAGATCGCCGACGCAGACCTGCGCATCCGGGGACCCGGCGAGTTCCTCGGGACCCGCCAGAGCGGGCGCCTCCCGGACCTCCGCATCGCCGACCTGACCCGGGACGTGCGACAGATCGCCGTCGCGCGGAGGGCCGCCCGCGCGACCGTCGGGAACGATCCGGGCCTGGCGCATTCCCCGGAGCTCGCGCGAGCCGTGCAGGCCCGCTGGGGAGACCGCCTGGCGGTCGTGGGGGTCGGCTGAGTCCTCGAGCAGAAACGCGCTTGACGGACTTCCGACACTGGATTACAAAGGATCGGTGATGGCACATTGGACTGCGGAAACGCGAAACGACCTCCTCGGCCTCCTTCTTCTCGAGGCGAGAGGGGGCTTCTGCGGCTGAATCCCATCGCGGAGTCGCAACGTCAACCCTCTCTCGCCGAGCCTGGCCCGAGAGGGTTTCGCATTTCTGGACTCCCGGTCGAGTCCCACGCGACCTCCCACACCGGCCTCGCTCGGCAACAGGAGCGAGACCATGTCGGAAAGAGTCATCGTCTTCGATACCACCCTGCGCGACGGGGAGCAGGCGGCGGGCGTCTGCTTCAGCGTCCGCGACAAGATCGAGATCGCGCGCTGCCTCGAGGCGATGCGCGTCGATGTCATCGAGGCCGGTTTCCCCGCCGCCTCCTCGACGGAGGCAGAGGCCGTCGCGGCGGTCGCCCGGGAGGTCCGCGGCGCTGCGATTTGCGGCCTCGCGCGGGCCGTCGCGTTCGACGTAGACGCCGCGGGAGAGGCGCTGCGTTCCGCCGCCCGTCCGCGCATTCACGTCTTCGTGAACAGCAGCGACGTCCACCTGGTGCACCAGCTGCGCAAGGACCGCGGGGACGTCCTGGCCATGGCTCGATCCGCAGTGGAGCGGGCGCGTCGGTACACCGACGACGTGGAGTTCAGCCCCATGGACGCCACCCGGGCTGATCCGGACTTCATCGCCGCCATGGTGGAGACCGTGCTCGCGGCGGGCGCCTCGACCATCAACCTGCCCGACACGGTGGGCTTCGTGCTGCCCGACCGCTTGCGCGAGATGATCCGCGAGCTGTACCGGCGCGTGCCACAGCTGGCCGACGCGGTCGTTTCGTTCCACGGACAGGACGACCTGGGCCTGGCGACGGCGAACGCGCTCGCGGCGATCTCCGCGGGAGCGCGGCAGGTGGAGCTGGCAGTCAACGGGCTCGGGGAGCGCGCGGGCAACACCTCGCTCGAGGAGGTCGTGATGGCCCTGCGCGTGCACGGGGCGGATCTCGGCGTTCACACGGATGTCGATCCCTCCGGAATCTGCGGGATCTCGCGCATGGTCGAAGCCCTCAGCGGCATTCCGGTTCCGCCCAACAAGGCAATCGTCGGCGGCAACGCCTTTCGGCACGCCTCGGGCATCCACCAGGACGGTGTCATCAAGTGGCGGGAGAACTACGAGGTGATCGATCCCGCCGACATCGGACACGCCACAGGGACACAGATCGTGTTGGGCAAGCTGTCGGGGCGCGGAGGGTTTGCGGCGCGGGTCGGGCAGCTCGGCATCGCGCTGCCCGGCGACTCGTTCGGCCGCGCCTTCGACGCCTTCCAACATCTGGCCAACGACGTCCGCGAGGTGGGCGATGACGACCTGCGCGCCATCTGCACCGGCGCCGTCAGCGAGGCCGGCGGCAGAGGGCGAGAAGATCGAGGCAATCGTCGTCGGCTGGGCCGACCGGGAAGTCGCGCCAGCTGACGGCGGGCTCGTCCTCGGCGGACGGCTGACGCACGAGCATTGCGAAGCGGGCGAACAGCCAGTGGATGAGTCCGCCCGGGAGCCGGTCGCGAATTCGCAGCGGGTCGAGCCGCATGATGCGCCGGATCTTGCGGGACCTCTCGGCCAGGACCTGCCGGATGCGATCGGTCGGGCTGATGCCCCGAATCTCGACGTCCGCAAAGCGCCGCCGAAGGGTCCCGGCCAGCTCGTACGCCCGGTACTCGTGGACGTGAAAGGGGTTCACGCCGTCCGACGTCAGCACGTTCGGGGTGGTGATGAGTGCCAGGCCGCTCGGCCGCAAGAGGTCGGCGATGGCGTCGACGTAGAAGCTCGGGTCCACAAGGTGCTCGATCACCTGGAAGCTCGCGACCAGGTCGAAGCTCGCCGGGCGCAGCGGGATTGCTTCGAGCGTTCCGAGCACGAAGTGCCCGCCGCTGTCACGGCTGGCTGCGTCCGGAAAGACGCGGTCGAAGCCGAAGACCCGCGAGTCGGCAGCGGCGAGCAGCGAGGTCCCGTGGCCCGAGCCGCAACCGAGGTCGAGCACACGCCCGCCGCCCGAGTGATCGAGGGCGACCTGGTAGGCGGCGTGGTGACGGGCGATGTCGAGGACGAAGCGGCCGTCCCCCTCGTGCAGGCGCTCGCCGGTGAACGTGAATTCATTCACGCTTCGGCCGCCCGTGACTCTTCCAGGGCTTCCCGGGTGAACTCGCGCGCCATCAGCAGTCCCATGCCGGCGCGCAGGGTGAGCAGACCCGCCGCGAGCACGAGAGAGAGCGCCAGCAGCGTGGCCTCGGGGGCCAGGTGACCGAAGACCTCGACGACGGCGATCTGCCCGGTCCCCAGCCCCGCCACGGCGATCGGCAGCGCGCTCACCACGCCGACGACGACCATGCCTACGATCAGATCGCTCATCGGAATGGGGATCCCGAAGCCGACGAAGGCGGCACCGCCGAGCGCGATGAACGAGCTCGTGAAGAAGACGCGCATGCACGCGAGCTTGGCCAGCCGCGGGAGCGGCGTCGTGCGCAGCGCCTCGAAGACCGTCAGGGAGCGCAGCCTCTCGATCGGGCCGAGGTTGCCGGGCAGGCGCAACACCGTCATGCCGGCGACGAAGCCCACGACGAGCAGGGCGAACACCCCCGCCCGGACGCCGGGAGCGGCCGTATCCATGAGGGTCGTGCCCGCCGCCGCCATCAACATCAGCAGCAGCAGGTCGACGGAGGTGATCAGCAGCACGATGCTCGCGCACTCGCCCAGGCCCAGGCCGGCCCGCCGGCGCAGCAGGATGGTGAGGGCGCCTGCGCCCAGGGTGTAATTCACGATGCCGAGCAGGTAGCTCGCGCACTTGATGCGGGCGACGGTCCACATCCCGAATCCCTGCTGCCGGTGGCTCATCAGCAGCGTGATCGATCCCGCCTCGAGGGCCAGGGTCACCGCGCCGTAGACCAACAGCGCCGGGACCAGCACGATCAGCACCCGCGCGTCCAGGGCCGCGACCACCGCGGAGATCTCGATGGAGCGGAGCAGCCAAGCGAGCGCAGCCAGGCTGACGACCGCCGGAAGCACCCGCTGCATCAACATCTTTCGATGGCTCATCGAACCTCCGGCACCCGCCACTCCAGTCCAGATACTTCGGCTTTCTCGAAGGCGAGGTTGAAGGAGCACGAGAGCACGACCGCCGCCGTCAGGGCGGCCAGGCCCGCCCAGGTGAGCAGCGCGCGGGCGCCGCCGCGCTGGAGCCAGCGGTCGAGCGCGTCGCTGGCGTAGTAGGCGAAGGGCAGCGACAGTCCCAGCAGACTCGTTCCCTTCACGACTGCGAACCACGGGTTCTGCCAGTTGTAGACCGCGTAGCCCGCCAACGTGACGGCGACCAATAGCAGCTGAGGCGTATCCGGAGCCAGGGGGTCGCGCAGCGAGCGGCGCAGGCCGCCAGCGAGCCCCACGGCGAAGGCCGCGGTCGGGAGCAGGGCGAGCAGCAGGCAGGCGGTTCCGAGACGGGTCACCGTCTCGGAGTCCCGAGGCAGGAAATAGCGATGTGCGTCGAACCAGACCGAGGCGTAGGTTCCGCCCCAGACCGAGTGCAGCAGATGCGGGTCCAGCAGGTTCGGATGGGTCCAGGTCGCCAGCGGAATCCACACGAAGTCGATGAGGCCCCGCTCGCCCGGCGGCATGTCGAACATGATCTGGTGTGCCGGCAGGCCGAAGGGCTGCAGCGCGCCGTAGATGAGCAGGTTGCGAGCGTAGAACCAGCCGCTCAAGCCGGCGACCACGGCGGCGACGACGGCGATCCGCGCAACCGCCGACCGGGCCGTCGCGCTCCGGATTCCGTCCAGCGCATACGTCGCCGCAGCGACGACACCCGCGGTGGCACCCGTGAGCTTCGTCAGCACGGCCAGGCCCGAGGCGAGGCCGACGCCCGCCGC